>NZ_JBFTOX010000022.1:0-122540 GCF_056398185.1 Cupriavidus sp. 05L310 | reverse complement strand
TCTTCTTTGCTTCGGCAAAGAAGACTAACGAGAAGAAAGCCGACCCTGCCGGGAGCAGAGCCATCAGGCTCTTCAACTGCGTTGATTGCGTCGTGCGGGTGGTGGCTTCGGCTGGCATGTCCTACCGGCTTCAACGGCTGCTCCCCTGCATGCCACACGGGTTTCGTGGTGCGGCCCCTAGTGGCGAGCGCCCTGCCCATTCGGCCATCTGCCGTTCGCGATGCAACGGGCCACGATTCTTCGAGCCCAACTGGTTTCGTGGTTTTGTCTCTGGCGGAACGCGCGGTGATTGTTCGATCCCTGCCGTTCGCAGGGGGCGGCGCCGCGCAACTTCGCAATGATGCGTTTCGTGGTGGGCGCGGTGGCCCACGCTCAGTCCCCTGCGGCCTCGTTCATGGATTGGTCGAGAACCGCACAACACCGTCGCCAGATCCTTCCGTGTTCGCTGACCGGGCCACGGCGCCACCACGAAACGAAGACGGCCGTATGCAGTCACGGCTAGCGCCGGTACGGCAGGGTGTCAATTGGCAGGGTATTTGCCGTCAGAGACAAAACCACGAAACCAGCAAGGTACGAAATGCCGTGGCCCGTTGCCCCGCGAACGGCAGATGGCCGAATGGGCAGGGCGCTCACTATCAGGGGCCGCACCACGAAAGCACTGGGTAATGCTATTGCGCTGCCCTTCGAGTCGTCGTACGCTGTTGGGTCCAAAAACCAACGCCGAAAAACGAGGCCACGGGCGATTGAGCGCGGGCCACCGTGCCCACCACGAAACCCATCATTGCGAAGTTACGCGGCGCCGCTCCCTGCGAACGGCAGGGACCGAACAATCACCGCGCGTGCCGCCAGAGCCAAAACCACGAAACCACCGGGCAATGGCATTACGCTACCCTTTGAGCCGGTAAGGCACGCCAGCCGACACCTGGGCCGCACGACGCAATCAACGCCGTTGAAGAGCCTGATGGCTCTGCCCCCGGCAGGGTCGGCATTCTTCCCGAACGCTGTTGGGTCCAAAAACCAACGCCGAAAACAAGACCCCTCAAGCAATGTCCCAATTCAAAACTCAAAGATCCGCATCAACCGCCCCCCGCACCGGCGCCGCAGTCTCCGTACCCCCCCGCAACCGACTAAAACTAACCCCCGCCCCAATCCCCGCAACAACCGCCGCCACACAAAGCGCCACCCGCGCAGCGCCACCCTGATCGATGCTGAACAACAACGCCAGCACGGCAGTCCCCGTAGTCTGCCCAAGCAACCGAGTAGTCGCCTGCGCACCGCTGGCGCCACCGCTGCGTGCGGGCGGCGTCGCCCCGATCATGGCCCGGTTGTTAGGCGACTGGAACAAACCGAACCCCAGCCCGCACATCGCCATGCGCCAGCACACGGCAAAGCTTGAAGCATCCGGCCCGAGCAGCGCCAGCCCCACCAGCCCCGAGCCCAGCAACGTCAGCCCGATGCCAGCCAGAACGCTGGCGGGATACCGGTCGGACAAGCGCCCCGACAGCGGCGCCATGATGGCCACCATCAACGGCCACGGCGTGATCAGCAGCCCGGTTTCATGCAGCGAGCGGCCAAGCTGGTATTCCAGGTAGAAGGGCAGTGCGACAAAGGACAGCATCTGCGCCATGAAGGAGCAGAAGGACGTACCCACCGCCAGCGTGAATGAGCGGCTGGCGAACAGGTCCACCGGCACCAGCGGCGCCGGCTTGCCGCGTTGCATGCGCACCAGCCACCAGCCCAGCGTGGCAGCCACCACCAGCGCGGCCGCCGCGGCAGGCCGCCAGGCGGCATGGCCTGCGCCGTCCACACCCAGGATGAACAAGGCGAACACCACGGCCGATAGCAGCGCGCTGCGATAGTCGAAGCCATGCGGCTGGGGCGGCGTTGCGGGCAGCGCCGTGCGCGCCAGCGCCAGCGCGAAGATCGCCACCGGCACATTGACGGCGAACAGCCACGGCCAGCTGGCGAAGGACAGGATCAGCGCGCCCACCGAAGGGCCCACGGCGATGGTGATACCCACCACGAGCGCATTCAGGCCAATGCCACGGCCGAGTTTGGTGGGCGGGTAGATAAAGCGCACCAGCGCCGTATTCACGCTCATGATGCCGGCCCCGCCGATGCCCTGCACCACCCGCGCAGCCACCAGCACCGGCAGGCTTGGCGAGAGTGCACACAACAGCGAACCCACCAGGAAGACCGCCAGGCCGATGCGGTACACGCGCTTGTAGCCAAGGATGTCGCCCAGCGAGGACAGCGGCAGCAGGCACACCGTGACGGTGAGCTGGTAGGCGTTGACCACCCAGATGGTGCTGGATGGGTCCGACGCTAGCTCGCGCGAGATCGACGGCAACGCGATATTGGCGATCGAGCCGTCGAGCACAGCCATGATGAGGCCGCAGAACACGGTGAGGATGGCCCAGTTTCGTTGGGGATGGGGTAGGCCTTGGTGTGGCTGCATGGGAGGAGGGCGGGGGGTGAGGAGAGGCGGGAGCGTTGCTTAAGATGCTTGACGACACAATTATCGTCGCGTGCGGCGGCGCTCGCAAACTATCGGATTGTGTTAAGGCGGGCGCGGTGGTGTTGTTTTTTTGGTGCCCGCGGCGGTCGAGGGCCTGGCCCGCCGCTTTGCGTGGAAGCGGGGCGTGGGCGATGTTCAGCGTTTCCCTGAGAAATAAGGCAAAAAACCCGCCATCCTCTTCAAAACGCGCCAGCGGCCCGACGCTATGATCCCCTGCACGATGTCCCGGAACCGAGGTCGCGAGATGCCCCTCGGCAGGGGATGCATGCGTTTTCCGGACAGCCAATAGCCATGTCAACACCAACCAACGAGGGCCGCCGGCAGCCAGTCCCCGCCAGTCTCGACCCCGTCGACTGGAGCGGGCTCAGGGCGCAGGGTCACAGCATGCTCGACGATATGCTGGATTATCTCCAGGGCATTCGCGAGCGGCCGGTCTGGCAGCCGATTCCCGACGCGGTGCGCGGGCGCTTTCGCGAGCCCTTGCCCCGGCAAGGAAGCGGGCTGGACCAGGTTCACCGGACCTTCATGGACAGTATCCTGCCGTTTGCCGTCGGCAATGCGCATCCCGGCTTCATGGGCTGGGTGCATGGCGGGGGAACGCCCGTCGGGATGCTGGCGGAAATGCTCGCGGCGGGGCTCAATGCCAACCTGGGTGGCCGCGACCATATCCCGGTCGAGGTGGAGTGGCAGGTGCTGCGCTGGGTGATCGAGCTGTTCGGCTTCCCGCAGGATGCGAGCGGCCTGTTCCTGACCGGCTCCTCCATGGCCAATCTGTCCGGCGTGCTGGTCGCCAGGACCCGGGCGCTCGGCAGTGGCGTCCGGTCGGGCGGCGTGGCGCAAGCTTCGCGCCGCCTGAGTGCTTATACCTCGGCCAGGGCGCATGGCTGCATCGCGCAGGGCATGGACCTCGCCGGCCTGGGAAAAGACAACCTGCGATCGATTCCCGTTGACGATCTGGGGCGCATGGACATGGCATGTCTCGAGGCGGCCATTGCCGTCGATCGCGCTGCCGGCTTTACGCCATTTCTCGTCGTCGGCACTGCCGGCACCGTGGATACGGGTGCCATCGACGACCTGGCAGCGATCGCGCGCATTGCCCGCCGGGAGCAACTGCATTTTCATGTCGACGGTGCCTTCGGCGCCCTGGCCATGCTGTGCCCGCAATTGGCCCCGCGCCTGCGCGGAATCGAGCAGGCAGACTCGATCGCCTTTGATTTCCACAAATGGCTGCAAGTCCCCTATGACGCCGGCTTCCTTGTGGTCCGGGACCGGCAATTGCACTTGCGCACCTTTGCGACGCACGAAGGCACCTATCTCAGCCGCGGCGAGCGCGGCATGGCGGCCGGTTCGCCCTGGCCTTGCGATTTCGGGCCGGACCTCTCGCGCGGCTTTCGCGCGTTGAAGACCTGGTTCACGATCAAGGTCTACGGTACCGAGCGCCTGGGCGGCATGATCGTCCATACCTGCGCGCTCGCGCAGGAACTCGCGCGGCGCATCGATGCCGAGCCGGAACTGGAAATGCTGGCGCCGCCATCCCTCAATATCGTTTGCTTCCGCTTCATCGGCACCGGGCTCGATGCGCACGGCGCCATCGAACAGGTCAACCGCGATCTCGTCGTCGCCCTGCAGGAATCCGGCGTGGCCGCGCCGTCATCGACCGTGCTCGATGGCCGCTTCGCGATCCGGGTTGCCCTTTTCAATCATCGCAGCACCGAGCAGGACATTGATGTCCTGCTCGGTGCCACCCTTGCGCTCGGCCGCTCGCTGAGTGCACCGTTATCCATTCCCGAAGCCAGCGACTTGCCACAATGAATGCAATCCATGACCCCGTGACCCAGGCGCCGGGCCCGGATACCCTGATCGGTCTGCGCTACCTGCTGCGGGCGGCCCACCAGAATGAGGATCTGCGCCCGCTTGGCGCGGAACTGATCAAGCATCTGGAGTCGCATCCGGACGACGCGAACGCACTGATGGATCTCTCGCTGGTCCTGCAACTGATTGGCGATCATGCGCTCGCCATGACTGTCCAGGCCGAGGCGCTGCAGACGCGGCAGCTTTATCATCTGCCGACCTTGCGCGGTGATGGCGTTGGCCTGCGCGTGCTGGCCGTCATGGTGTCGGGCGATCTGATGGCCAACACCCCGATCGAATGCCTGCTGGGCAACTCCGACGTGGCGCTCGACGCACTGTATGTCACACCGGAAAACCCGCTGCCGCAGGCCGTGCCGGAGCACGATGTGCTCTTTATCGGAGTTGGCGAATCCGACCGTACCCAGCCCGTGCTGGAGCAGTTGCGCGCACTCGCGGCCATCTGGCCGCGCCCAGTGCTGAACATGCCGGATCGCCTGCAACTGCTGTCGCGGGACACGGCTGCGTCGATACTGGCGTCGGCTCCGGGCATCTGCATGCCGCCGACCCGGCGCGTGGATCGCCAGGTACTGGCGAGTGTCGCCAGTGGGCAGGCAGCGATCTCGTCGGTGCTGGGCGAGGGCAGTTTCCCGATCATCGTCAGGCCCCTTGGTTCGCATGCCGGCAAGGGACTGGAGAAAATAGCCGACGCGGCCGAACTCGCCGGCTACCTGGCGCACAGCCAGGAGCCTGCGTTCTACGTCTCTTACTTCATCGACTACCGGAACGCGGACGGCCAGTACCGGAAATACCGGCTTGTACTGATCGAAGGGCGCCCGTACGTCTGCCACGTCGGCATCTCCGAGCACTGGATGATTCACTATCTCAATGCCGGCATGGCGGAGAGCGCGGCCAAGCGGGATGAAGAAGCGGCGATCATGCGCGACTTCGACCACACCTTCGCGCTGCGTCACAAGGATGCACTCGCGCTGATTCAGGAGCGGCTGGGCCTTGACTATGTCGGCCTGGATTGCGCCGAGACGCCGGATGGCGAGTTGCTGGTGTTCGAGGCGGACACGGCCATGGTCGTGCACGATATCGATCCTGTCGATCTTTTTCCCTACAAGCAGCCGCAGATGCACAAGATCTTCGCTGCGTTCAGGACCATGCTGATCAACGCCAGCCATGCCGACCATGCCGACCGACCGCACGCTCCCGATGCCGCTGCCATCGACGGCTGACCTGCTGGTGAGCGGCGGGGATCATCGCATCGCGCTGGACCCCGTCACTGGCCGGAACAAGTATGGTTGCCAGCCATGCGCTTCACCGGGGCTGGTTGCCTTTGGCTCGTCCACTTCCTCGGGGATCTCGCCGGCGGCGTTCGCCGTGGCGGACGGACTTCGCGGCCGGCTGGCCGGCGGGCTGGCGCACCAGCCCGCAGCCGAGTTGTATCGCCGCGAGTTGGAGCGGTTGCGCGGCGAGTTGCTGGCATTGTGCGGCATCGATCATGCCCTTGACCCCGGGCTCGTCTTCTCGGCGTCGGGCACCGATGTGCATTTGCTTGCGGCGCAGGTGGCGGCGAGATTGTCGGGGGATGGCGGCGCCAGTGGCGTCCCGGTCCGGCCCCTGGTGATCCTGGCCGGCGAGGCCGAGAGCGGCAGCGGCGTGCCCGCGGCGCTGACCGGGCGGCACTTCAGCACGTATAACGCGCTGGGCCGTATCACCATCCCGGGCGAATCCCTTGGCCGGGCCTGCGCCAGCGACATCCTCAATGTGCCGATTCGTCACGCCGATGGCAGTCTCCGGGATGCCGACGTGGTCGACGTGGAAATCGAAGCGCTCGTCAGCCAGGCCGTGCATGACGGACGTCATGTGCTGCTGGTGCTGATCGATGTCTCCAAGACCGGATGCATTGCGCCAAGCATCTCGTGCGTGATGCGCCTGCACCGCCGCTGGCCATCGGCGGTGCAGGTTCTCGTCGACGCCTGCCAGTTCCGCATCGAGCCGGGCACCATCCAGGCGTATCTGCGCAACGGCTTCATGATTGCGCTGACCGGTTCCAAGTTCGTGGCAGGGCCATCGTTTTCCGGCGCCCTGCTGCTGCCGGCAGTGGCCGGCGAGACGCTGCGCCAGCGGGGCATCCCTGCGGAACTCCGCCTCTACTCTGCTCGCGAGGAGTGGCCCCGCGACTGGCCATGCGCGCAATCCCTTGGATCGCATGCGAATTTTGGCTTGCTGCTGCGCTGGCAGGCCGCTGTCCATGAGTTGCGCGAGTTCCGCGCGGTGCCAGCCCCGCAAGTCGAGGGCATTCTGCGGCGCTTCGCCAATGCCATCCGGCAAAGGCTGAGCCGCGATCCGGCTTTTTCCATCCTGGATGTACCGGCGCTGGACCGCACGGCGCTGAACATCCTGTCGAACTGGGACGATATTCAGACCATTTACCCCTTCCTGCTGTATCGGTCGGCTTCGCATGGCGGCAAGACTGCGCTCAGCCGCGACGAAACGGCTGGAATCTATCATCGGCTGCAAGGGCCGGGGCGCGGCGCCGACGCTCTGGCCTATCACATCGGTCAGCCGGTCGACTGTGGTCACAGGGCGGGTATCCCTGTCAGCGCCTTGCGACTGTGCATGAGTGCCAGGCTGGTGGTTCAGGCCGCGCGCGACCCCGGTCAGGAAATGGGCGTTATCAGACAGGCCATGTCCTGTCTGGATACGGTCGCAGCATTGGTTCGCACCCCACCATCCTCGCTCAGTGGCACCACAGTGCTGGATGCGGCATTTTCATAAGCCCCGGGCGGTAGCCTGTCGGTTTTTCCGCCTGGCTGGCGCCGGCAGCGCCGGGCTGCTTCATGCACTGGTGCGCGGCAGGCATGGTCATGGTTCCATCGGGTTCCATCGCCGCGGCATGATCCCAGGCTCGTGCCCGCGGAGGATGCCAGCCCAGGTCGTGGGTCGTCGCCTCCGTCATCATCATGGCATCGATTGCGACTTAAAAGGTATATGGCTTTAATCGTTGGTTCTTATAATATTTTTTAATAAGGTTTAAAGTAATTAATATGCCGGGAGACGAAAAAAGCACACCTTTCTTCCCGGTATGCATGGTGGATGAGACGACTGAGTTTTTTAATAGGAATGCGTACCGAGATGATCACTCGGTTGAGCCAATTTTCGGTTTCGCGGCTTGCCCGCGACTCGGGGATTACCCAATTTCCACTTCAGAATAATGCTGGCCTACTGTGCCGACGGGGAGTGCGTGTCACGCGGCCTATCGGTCGCAGCGCGGTGAACTTGCGGACCGGCCGGCATCCGGTAGCCAGGCACCAGGAAATGGAGGCGTAGGCTGTGTCAGCTGAGCGATCCGTAATCTATCTAGTCGACGACGATGAAATTGTGCTCTGGACATACCATGAGTTGCTCCGTGGTCTTGGCGCAGACATAAGGCAGTTTGTTTCCTCTCGCGAGTTTGTCGAATCGTACCGACCGGCTCCGGTTGAATGCCTGGTTTGCGATCTGCGCATGCCGGGGATGTGCGGGCTGCAGGTGCAGGGCGCGCTGGCAGGCATGGGCGTTTTTCCGCCAACCATCTTTGTCTCCGCTTACTCCGAGGTCGCTTCGGTGGTCAAGGCGATCAAGGCGGGCGCGCTCGATTTCCTGGAGAAGCCGGTCGATGGCGCAATGCTGGTACAAAAAGTGCGCGGCGCGCTGGAGCGCAGCCGCCAGATGTACGAACAGAGGCTGGCTTCGGCCGACAAACGCACGCGGCTTGCACTCCTGACCCCGAAGGAGCGAGTCGTTGCCTGGCACGTCACGACCGGCAAGACCAGCAAAGCGATTGCCACGGAACTGGGGATTAGCGTCCGTACCGTGGAAAATCACCGGGCGCGCCTGATGGAGAAACTGCAAGTCAAATCCGCAATTGAATTGACAACGCTGTTTCTTGATTGATCCATCCTGCCGGGACGCCAATAAAAAGTGACGAAGACCAGAAATCAAGGTCGCGTTATCTGCCGCCACCGGGCCGGAACGCCGCCGTCGTTTTACAAGCCGCGAACCGTCGCAGGAAATCATGATGAAGCGCTACTTCAGGAGTCTGCGAGGGACGGGCGGTAGGGAAACCCGCCTGAATTTCATCATGACGGCGGTCGCCGTCGTATTGCTGCTGGTCTTGAGCCACGAGGTGCTCGGGGGCCTTGAAAAGCAATTTCATCGGAGCGCCGAAAGCCGCCTGAAAGGCGTGCTTCAGGCGATATCGGACCTGAACCGGACCATGGGAGAGGATTCGGCGGGGCGGGTCGGGACCATTGCCGAGAACCCTGCCCTGATAAAACTGGTGAAACGTATCCTGGCCAATCCCGGCAGCGCGGATTTGCTGACTGAATTCGATCAGTGGATTCTGCCGATCTACAGGAGCCGGGGCTTCGACGGCTATGCCCTGATCAGGCCGGACCAAACCATTGTCGCGGCGAGCAGCCCGTACTATGTCAACTTCTCGAATCTGACCGAGCAGACAAAACGCACGTTGCGGGGGGCGCAGGAACTTGGATTTGCCATCTCGCGGCCCACTGTCTCGACGCTGCCGCTCATGGTCCAGGGGGTCGAGAAGCCGGCCGGGATGTTCTATCAGCTTGCGTGCGCAAGCATCAATGCGGATGGACGGATCGTCGGCTACCTGTGCCTGCGCGTCGATCCCTACGTGGGACTATTCAAGATTCTCAAGGCGGGCCGGATAGGCGAAACGGGCGAGGCTTACGCGATCGATTCCTCCGCGCGCATTCTCTCCCCGACCCGCGCCTCGGAGCGCCAGGCGGCGCCGGATCGCCCGCGGCAAGATGTCGCCGGGCCGCTGTGGGCGAGAGTGCCCGGCAAGCAGCCCGCCGGCGATGCGCTGGCGCGGGGCGGCGCCGGCGACGCTCCGACCAAACTTGCGTCGCAGCTGCTGGCGAATAGAGGCGAGGAAGCGGTGGCCGCCGATGGCTATGACGGCTATGACGGGCACAAGGTCATCGGGGCTGGTCGATGGCTGGATAGCCAGGACATGGGGCTGGTCGTCGAGCTACACGTTGACGAAGCCTATCAATCGTACTTCCTGGTCCGGACGGCGATCGTGAGCCTTACCGCGATCGCGATCGGGCTGATCCTCGCGCTGGCGGCGTTCCAGTGGCGCGCGCGCCGCAGTGTGTGCGAGAACGAGGAGCGCATGCGCGCATTCCGCGAGAACGTGCCGACCGGGCTGGCCTACAAGAACCTCAAGGGCGTGGGCATCATGGCCAATCGCGCTTACGAGCAAGCCATCGGGGTGCCGCACGGCGCTGCCGTGGGATGCTGCGACTGGGACATCATCCCGAATCGCCGTATCGCGGAGATCAGCCGCGATATGCACGAACTGGTACTGGCCAGCGGAACCTCCCAAAGCCAGGTGCATACGACCAGTCCTCGTTACGGGTATGAACGTATCTTCCGCGTGGTCAAGTTCCCGGTGCGCGCGCCGGACGATGCGGGCATCATCGGCGTCGGTACCGTGGTCGCGGATATCACCGAGCAGGAGCGCACCCGGCAGGCCCTGGAACTGCTTACCAACACGCTGGAAGCACGCGTCGAGGAGCGAACTCTGCAGCTGACGGTAGCCCGCGAGGCGGCCGAATCGGCTGCGCGGGTCAAGGCGAAGTTCCTGGCCAATATGAGCCACGAGATCAGGACACCGCTGAATGCCATCATCGGTATGTCGCATCTGGCGCTGAACAGGGAGTGCGACGACAAGCTGGATCGCTATCTGGCGCGCATCAGCGCATCCGCCGGGCACTTGCTGGGGATCGTCAACGATATCCTGGATTTCTCGAAGATCGAGGCGGAAAAGCTCACCGTCGACGCGCGCGAGTTCTACCTGTCCGAACTGCTGGACCGTGTCACTGGCCTGTTCTGGGAAACGGCGGAAGCGAAAGGCGTCATGATGTCCATTTCCACGTCCCCCGCGATTCCGCTTCGGCTTGTCGGCGATCCACTGCGGGTCGGGCAGATCCTGATCAATTTCCTGAGCAATGCGTTGAAGTTCACGGATCGCGGCGAGGTCTCCCTGCGAGTCAGGGAGACGCTCGTCCGCGACAGCCATATCGGCTTGTGTTTCGAGGTCGAGGACACGGGCGTAGGCATTGCGCCGGAACAGTTGCCGCAGCTGTTCACGCCGTTCCAGCAACTGGATAGCGCGATGAACCGCCGCTTTGAAGGCACGGGGCTAGGGCTTGCGATCTGCAAGAAGCTGGCGGAACTCATGGGCGGGCGTGTCCTTGCGCGGAGCCAGGCCGGCGTGGGAAGTACCTTCTCGTTCGAGGTATCGCTGGAGATTGCGGGAGCGGACCGGGCGGCCGGTGCGGGCTCCGGGCGTTCGCATACGGATACGGCGCCATCGGATGGCCGCTCGCTCGCCGGGCCGGCGTGGCAGGCATTGCACGGGCGCACGGTCTTGCTGGTCGAGGACAACCCGATCAATCAGGAGGTTGCGCGCGGTCTTCTCGAACTGGTGGGCATGGACGTGCATGTTGCCTGCGACGGTCCGCGGGCGCTGGCGGCGCTCAAGGAGCACGCATTCGATATCGTGCTGATGGACATCCATATGCCGGGCATGGACGGCATAGAGACCACCGGCGCGATTCGCCACGGCCTGGGGCTGCAGGCCCTGCCGGTGCTGGCGCTGACGGCCGACGCGATGTCGGCTGACCGCATCCGCTGCATCGAGGGCGGGATGAACGATCATATTTCAAAGCCGATCGACGCAGAGGCGATGTTCCGCACCATTGCGGCATGGCTACCGCCCGTGGCTAAACCAGGGGGCGCGGATCGCGGTCAGGCAGGCGCGGGGACAAGGATGGATGTGGCGGCGCAGGCGAGTCCCCCTGCGTCAGCGGTGGTGAAAGCCCTGAAGGGCGTACCGGGCCTGGACGCCGCTGCGGGGATCAAGCTCTTGTTCGGTCGCGAGGATCTCTATGTCAATCTGGCCAGGCGCGTATGCGCCGAACGCTCGGACGTGGTAACGCGGATCCATGAGGCCATCGGGGGCGGCGATTTTGGCCGGGCATGCCTGCATGCCCATGGCATGCAGGCCATCCTCGGCATGCTTGGGGCGGCGGAGCTCGCGCGGGCATGCATGGAGCTGGACCGTGCCTTGCGGGATGGCAAGGCGGATGCCGTGGCGCTCTCCACGCTGGGCCTGGACTTCCCGGCGCTGATCGCCAACATGCGCTCGGCGTGTGCCGTGGGCGCGGTATAAAAAAATCCAGAGCCAGCCCGGTGCATGAATCTGGCACTTCATCTGCAAGGGGGGGACACGGGGAGTGCTGTTTCCCTGCAAGAATCGGCCATGCTGCTAATCCTCACGCGCAAGGCGGGCTCTGGACCGGAAAGCGTGGTGCCGGCCATCACATCAGTCGCTGGAACTGCCAACGATTCAGCGGCGTTCCGCGCCGACCGGGGCAGCACACAGGTCGAGTCCGGCGGACAGGAACCTGAGCGTGCGCAGTTCAATCTGGGTGAATACGCCGTTGATCGTCACCCATGGGTAGCGGACACCAGACACCGTATGCTCGAAAGCGATCAACGTCGCATCGCTGTCGATTGCGCACACGAAGCGCCGGACGCCGATGTCGGGATGCCGGACCTCATAGCGCGCGCGATGTTCAAGCCGGAACTCGCTCCGGCCTTCGCGGATCACTCTCGATATGGCATGCCCCGGCACGTCGGGCGCCAGACTGTTGAGAATGCGGCTTAACCAGTCGTCGTATTCCAGCGCGGTTTCCCCGCTGCCCACCGCCATCGTCCACTGGTCGATGCGCAAGGTATGGCGAGCAGATTGCTGATGAGATTCCATGCCTCATGATGGCTCGGCGACGGCTGCCGCGAAAGAGTAGAAGTACTCAGATCGCCGAGCCTGTATTCGCATCCGTTGCCGGGGGCGTCGGGGGAGTAGCGGAGAGGGGGAGTATTTTTACTCTTTTCGATTCTGCGAGACCCGATGACAATGCCGCCGGTGCTTCGATCCAGCGAAAGACGGACCTTGATGTCTGCGGGAATTCGCTGTTGGTCGGGCACCATGCCGGCGCGCCGTCTGGCGGCGCCGGCAATGCGGACACGTCTTCCGACGTAGCCGGCGAGCATTGAAATGATTGCGGGGTGTCAGCGTCAATGCCATGCGACCGTTGTCCGTCCCTCTTGGAAAGCCCACTTCGGTGGGCTTTTTTTCTTGTCGCTGGCGCGCGGCGCCGGCAGGTCACCGTGCGCGCGGGCTCGGCGCGGGCTCGGTGCGGGCTCGGGTTAACGGCCGGCAGGGCCAATACTTGAGCCCTCCGCAAGTGGGGCTGAATTGCGGCGCAATACAACCGTTATGGCAAGCAGGGGCTGGGATGCCCCTTGCTTTGTTGCGTCCCGGGCCGGGCGCGCGCGGACATCGCCTGCCCGGCAAATATCCCTATCTGACTTTCCCATGCGCCCAGACAATCCCGACGCACAGCCCACGATTCTGGTGGTGGACGATGTTCCGGAGAACATCGCGATGATGGCCGCGTTGCTGCAGGATCGCTATCGGGTGAAGGTGGCGACTTCCGGCGGCGTGGCGGTGCGCATCGCGTCGGCAGCGCCGCCAAGCCTGATCCTGCTCGATGTGATGATGCCCGACATGGACGGCTACGAGGTGTGCCGGCAGCTCAAGGCGAATCCGGCCACCATGGACGTGCCGGTGATCTTCCTCACTTCCCGCACCGGCGAGCACGACGAGACGCGCGGGTTCCAGGTTGGCGCCGTGGACTACATCATGAAGCCGCTCAGCCCGCTGGTGATGCACGCCAGGATCGCCACCCATCTCACGCTCAAGAACGCCAGGGATTTCCTGCGGGACAAGTCGGCCTACCTGGAGCAGGAGGTACAGCGGCGGATGCGGGAGATATCCATGATCCAGGATGTCACCATCATGGCCATGGCATCGCTGGCGGAGACGCGCGACAACGAAACCGGCAACCATCTGCGGCGTACCCAGCACTATGTGCGGCGGCTGGCGCAGGCGTTGCAGCACCACCCGCGTTTCAGCGAGGAACTCAACGACGAGACCATCGCGTTGCTGTTCAAGTCGGCACCGCTCCACGACATCGGCAAGGTGGGCATCCCGGACCGCATCCTGCTCAAGCCAGGCAAGCTGACCGCCGAAGAGTTCGAGATCATGAAGACCCACACCATCCTCGGGCGGGATGCCATCGCGCAAGCCGAGGCCCAGTGCGGCGCTCCCAACTCCTTCCTGCGCTACGCGCGGGAGATTGCGCACTATCACCAGGAGAAGTGGGATGGCAGCGGTTACCCGGAAGGGTTGTCGGGAGATGCGATTCCGGTGTCCGCGCGCCTCATGGCGGTTGCCGACGTATACGATGCGCTGATCAGCCGGCGGGTCTACAAGCCGGCGTTCCCGCACGAGCAGGCGGTGCGCATGATCGGCGAAGGCCGCGGCCGTCATTTCGATCCGGACATGGTCGATGCGTTCCTGGCGATCGCCCATGAGTTCCACGCCATTTCGCAACGCTACGCCGATACCGACGCGGACCATGCGCGCGAGGCGGAGCTGCTGGCCGCCAACGGTTATTCAGCCGCGACCCCTGGAGAATGATCGCCATGGCTGCCTATGATTCCCTGCCTGGCTGGCGCAAGCGGGGGATGCGTCCCGGTGCCTGGCGCTATGTGTGCCCCGTGCTCCTCATGCTGGCGGTCTGCCTGCTTTCCGGCGGCGCCATCCACCTGGTGTACGAGAATAACCGCGCCATCCTGGGCGCGCGCATGGAGTCGACCCTGGCGGCCAACGCGCGCCTGCTGGGGCTGTGGAGCGGAGAACAGCAGCGGCGGGCGGGAACGATAGCGCGCATGGCGGAGGGGCTCAGGCTCGCGCGGCCGTTGCTATTCGCGCAAGGCCAGCCGTCGCCGGACCGCGAGGCGGCGGCCAGGTTTGAGCGATGGGCGACGCCGCTCTACCAGAGCAATGGCTACCTGGGCTTTGCCCTGGCCACGCCGGCACTCCAGATCGTCGCATCGGAACTGCCCAGCCGCATCGGCCTCCCGTTGTTGCCGGAATCCGCCAGGACCGCCAGGCGGGCGCTGGAGGAGGGCAGCGCGGTCTCGCCCCCTTATCCGGCCCCGGAGCCAACCCGTGACGCATCGGGCGCGCTGGCCGACTTGCCGTTCCAGGTGGTGTGCGCCCGCCTGTCCGACGCGGGACACAACATCGGCGTGTTGTGCCTGCGGGTGGATCCCCGCGCTGTGATGCTGCCGATCATCGAAGCGGGTCGCTTTGCCCGTACCGGCGAGTTGTACGCCATCGACAGCCAGGCCAGGCTGGCCTCTCCCAGCCGCTTCACGCGCGAGCTGGCGGCAACGGGCAGGCTGGCACGGAATACGTCGTCCATGCTCAATATCGCTGCCCGGGTGCCTCTGCAGCCAGGCAAGGCCGGGGGGAGCGGCCAGCAGGACGGCCCGCTGACCCTGGTCGCCGGGAGCGTGCTGCGCGACCGCGCGCCGGTGCTTGCCTTCGACTATCCGGACTTCCGCGGCGAACGGGTCGCGGGCGCGGCCAGGTGGATCCCCGGCCTGGAGGTAGGGCTGATCGTGGAGCAGGAGATGGGCGAGGCGTTCTCCTCCTATCTGTTCACGCGTAATGTCGTGGTGGCGCTGACCGCCATCATCCTGCTGCTGATCGCCATCGCCACCTGGATCCTGCGGCGGGAGGGCCGGCTCCTGGCCCAAAGCGAGGAGAGGATGCGCGCCATGCTTGAGCATTCGCCCGCGATCATGTCGCTCAAGGACCGCCAGCACGTCATGCTTGCCGCCAATCCGACCACGCAAGCCCTGTTGGGAGCGAGCGAGGCCGACGTGCTGGGCAAGGCTACCTGGGAGTTCAACACGGCAGCGGACGAAGCCCGGGCGCGCTGGGAGATGGAAGAGCGCGTGATGTCCTCGGGCAAGGCAGAGGAGCACATCTACGCCATGCAGACACCGCTTGGCGAGCGCCAGCTGCAGATGATGCGCTTTCCCGTGCGTGACCCGCACACCGGCGAAGTGGTGGGGGTCGGTGCCGTGGGCATCGATATCACGGAGCAGGTGGAGGCCAATCACCGCCTGAAATCGCTGTCCCAGACGCTGGAAGGCCGGGTCGAAGAGCGGACCTGGGAACTGGCCCAGGCCAATGCCGAGCTGGTCGTCGCCAAGCAGGCCGCCGAGAGCGCCGCCCATGCCAAGGCCAGCTTCCTGGCCAATATGAGCCATGAAATCCGTACCCCGATGAACGCGGTGATCGGCATGGCGCACCTGGCGCTGCGCACGCGGCTCGATGAGAAGCAACGCGGCTACCTGGAAAAGATCCAGCATTCCGGGCAGCATCTGCTGGAGATCATCGATGACATTCTCGACCTGTCGAAGATCGAAGCCGGCAAGCTGGAAATCGAGCGGATCGATTTTTCGCTGGAACGGATGTTGCGCACGGTGAGCGACCTGGTGGCCGAGCGCGCCGTCGCCAAGCATCTCGAACTGATCGTCGAAGTCGCCCCGGACGTGCCGGACTCGTTGCGCGGCGATCCGCTTCGGCTCAGGCAGATCCTGATCAATTTCGCCAACAACGCGGTCAAGTTCACCCATCAGGGCGAAATTGTCATCCGCGTCGAACGCCGCGGCGCCGGCGAATCCCAGCCCCGCATCCGCCTGCGCTTCGAAGTGCGCGACACCGGCATCGGCATCGATGCGGCCACGCGCTCCCGCCTGTTCCAGAGCTTCGAGCAGGCCGATGCCTCGACCACGCGCCGCTACGGCGGCAGCGGCCTCGGCCTGGCCATCTGCCGCCGCCTGGTGGAACTGATGGGCGGCACGCTGGGGGTGGACAGCACCCCTGGCCAGGGCAGCACCTTCTGGTTCGAACTCGACCTGCAGGCAGGAAAGAAGCGGCCTGCCCGTGCCATGGTCGCACCGCAGCTTGCCGGCTGCCGTCTGCTGGTGGCGGACGATCACGACTACGCGCGCCAGGTCGTCATCTCCATGCTGCGCAACTTTGGCTTCCGCGTGGACGAGGCCGCCTCCGGCCGGGCCGCGCTGGCGAAAATCGCGTTGGCTGACGAGGCCGCCGACCCGTACCAGGCCGTGTTCATCGACTGGAAGATGCCTGGTCTCGATGGCATCGAGACCGCCCGCCATATCGACGCCATGCGCCTGCGCCACCCGCGTCCCCGCCGGGTCATGATCACCGCGCACGGCCGCGAGGAAGTCTTGCGCGAAGGCGAGCGCTCCGGCTTCGATGCGACCCTGATCAAGCCGGTGAGCGCCTCGATCTTGCTGGAGGCGACCGTGCGCACGCTGGCCGCCGACGAGGATGCCCCGGAGGACGCCGCCGAGGCGCGGGAGAGCGCGCCGGACGCGATGCTCTCCTTGCCCAGCGCACGGGTGTTGCTGGTGGAGGACAACGACATCAACCGGGAGGTTGCGGTTCACTTGCTGCAGGCCGCGGGGATCTACCCGGACGTGGCGGAGAACGGTGCCATTGCGCTGAACCAGGTCCAGGCCGGTGCCTACGATCTTGTCCTGATGGATGTGCAGATGCCTGTGATGGACGGGTTCGAAGCCACCAGGCGCATCCGGGGGCTGCCGGGTTTCGCGAGCTTGCCGGTGATCGCCATGACGGCCAATGCGCTGCCGGAAGACCGGGCGCGTTGCCTGGCGGCGGGCATGAACGACCATATCGCCAAGCCGATCATTCCGGCGGCCTTCTATGCCACCCTGCGCCAATGGCTGTCGGTTCCCGGTGGCGGAGATCCGGCGCCGCAAGCCGTTGCCCGGCCGGCCTGGGTCGACGCGCTGGCGGCCTCCCCGCACCTGGACGTGAACGGCGGCCTGGGGCGTGTGAGTGGCCGCGTGGAGGTCTATGGCCAGTTGCTCGAACGCTTCGCCGCGGGCTATGCCGACATGCCGGACCGCATCGGCGAGCGCATGGCCCGGGGCGACCGTGACGGCGCCTTGTCGCTGGCCCATTCGCTCAAGGGACTGGCCGCCAATCTTGGCGCCATGGCGCTTTCCTCCGCCGCGGCTACGCTGGAGGCGAGCTTGTTGCTGCCGACCGCGCCCGGGCGCCCGGATTCCGTCAAACTGCTGGCTGTCCTGCGCGCGGCCTTGCTGCCATTGCTCGATGTCCTGCGCGCGCACTTGCCGGCTCAGGACCCTTCACCCCAGCACGGCGCCGTGCCGGCGGCCGGCCCCGATCGCCAGGATGCCGCGCTGGCTGCCGTCCTGGAAGCACTACGCGGACAACTGGAGGGGGCCGATAGCGAGGCCAACAACACGTTCGCCCGCTACCGCGACGTCATTGCCCGCGGCCTGTCCGCCGACGCGTGCAAGCGCCTGCAGGCGCAACTGGATTGCTACGACTATCAGGGGGCACTGGAAACCCTTGGCGGCTAGGCCGCCGGGCCGGGATTGCCATACTGGCTCGCGATCGCCACGACATAACCATCGGCGGCGCGCAGCCAGATCTCGCGGTGCTGCGCGTTCGCGCAGGCGGTGTCAGTGCGAATGCCTGTGATGGATATCCGGATAGTGCGGATGCCTGTGGACCAGGGGGGCATGCCGGTGCAGGTGCCGGTGCGGCTCCCGCCCGTCCCAGGGGAAGTCGTGTTCATGCTGGTGATGCGCATCGTGGCGATGCGTGTGGCTGTGTTCGAGCGGCTCGTGGGTGTGCTCGTGCTCGTGATGCTCGCGCAGGTGCAGCCAGACACCCAGCGCCATCAGCAAGGCCGCCGCGTAGAACACCACATGTGGCGGCTCGGGCCACATGGCCAGTGAAATCGCCACGCCGAACAGCGGCGCCACGGAAAAATAGGCACCCGTGCGGGCGGTACCCAGCAGCCGCAACGCGATGACAAAGAGCGCCAGGCTGACGCCGTACCCGAGGAACCCGATGGCCATGGCCGCGCCCAGCGCGGGCAGCGCCGGCAACCGGGCGCCGGTGGCAAGGGCCAGCCCCGTGTTGCAGAGAGCGGCCGCCAGGCCCTTGATGCAGGCGATCAACACGGCGTCGTTGCTCGACACCTTGCGCGTGAGGTTATTGTCGATGGCCCAGCACAGACACGCACCGATGATGAGCAAGGCGCCGGCTGACAATGGCAGGCGGCCCGGCTGCCAGGACAGCAGCAAGCCGCCGGCAACGATGGCGGCCATGCCGATCACGATCGGGCGGCTGGCATTCTCCCTGAAGACCACCCAGGCGATCAACGCGGTGAACACGCCTTCCACGTTCAGCAGCAGGGAAGCCGACGCCGCGCTAGTTCCGGCCAGGCCGCTCATCAGCAAGGCCGGCCCGGCCATGCCGCCGGCGAGGATGGCGCCCAGCAGCCACGGCATTTCCCGGCGCGGAATGCCAGGCATCTGGGTACCGGCATTGCCGGAGCCCATCCCGATGCGCCGCAGCACCAGCAGCAGGCCAAGACCCAGGCCGCTGCCCAGGTAAAGCAAGCCCGCCAACAGCAAGGGCGGGACGGATCCGGCCAGGGCTTTGGCAAGTGGCGTGCTTGCCCCGAACAGCAGCGCGGAGGCCAGGGCGGGGGCGGCGGTGCGCAGGGACATGGGCGTATGGCACTGGCTGGTTGGTTGTTAACGTATTGTCGCCCGGCCAGGCCGCGTCAGGGCGTGTCCTGGGCAGGCATGACCGGCGACCAGCGATGTTCTTCCGCCTGGCAGTGCAGGCACCAGGCGAAAAGGGCGTCATACATCACCATGCCGTGCGCGAGCATCTCGTGATCGTCGGCGAACACGTGCGACAGGCCCCGCGAGATGGCATATAGCCCCGCCGATTGCGCAGTGAGGTCCAGCCGCGAGATATCCGCCCCGCGCATATGCGATCCGCGCGCTCGCTGATACTGGCTCTGGATGGATTTGTGGTGATAGCGTAACTTCGCCAAGGGCTGCCCGATGACCGCGCCGGTGCATGGCTTGCAATCCATTGTTCAGCACACGCTGAAACGTTCGCCCGCGTCGCATGCCCACAATGGTTGCGATGCCTTCCCCGGGAGAACCGCATGCCAGCCAACCCCACCGCGGATGCGCGCGCGGCCCACGGCAGCGGGCCCGCGCCGGACCTGGCGCTGCTGCTGGCCTTGTCCACGCTATGGGGCGCGTCCTACACCTTTATCCGGCTCGGCGTTGCCACGATTCCCCCGGTGACGCTGATCGCGGCAAGAACACTGATCGCCGGCGCGCTGCTGGTGGCCTGGATGGCCGCCAGGGGCATGCCGACGCCGCGTGATGCTGGAACCTGGCGCCGCTTTGCCGTGCAGGCCATGCTGAACAGCGTGGTGCCCTTTACGCTCATCGCCTGGGCCGAGCAGTCGGTTCCGGCCGGCCTGGCGACGATCCTGAACGCCGCCTCGCCGGTGATGGCCGTGCTGGGAACCTGGCTGGTCACCCGCCACGAACGCATCGCGGCGCGCAAGCTGTTCGGCGTGATCGCCGGGCTCGCGGGCATTTGCATGATCGTCGGCACCAGCGTGCTGGGCGGCCTCGGGCAACAGTTGTTGCCGCAACTCGCCATTGTTGCCGCCACCGCCTGCTATGCCGGCGCGGCCATCTACGGCCGCTCGTTCAGGGACCTGGCGCCGGCGGCGCCCGCGGCCGGTTCGATGATCGTGGGGGCGGCATTGCTGGTGCCGGCAAGCCTGGTCATGGACCGGCCCTGGACGCTGCATCCGTCAATGTCGTCGCTGGCCGCCTTGCTGGCGCTATCGGTTTTTTCCACCGCGCTGGCTTTTGTCATCTACTTTCGCCTGGTGCGCACACTGGGTCCTGTGGGAACCACGGCGCAAGCCTATCTGCGCGTGCCGATCGGCGTCGCCATCGGCATCGTGTTTCTCGGCGAGTCGCTTACGGCCGGGGCATGGGCCGGCCTGGCGTGCGTGGTTGCCGGCGTCGCTGCCATGACGATGCCCGCGCGGGAGCGCCCCGCCGGCGCAAAGCCTGCAACGCCGACGGGCCGCGCGTGACCAACCCGTCGTACATCTGCAGCCTCAGTGAGAGCGAGCTTGCCGGGCGGCTCAGAACCCTGCCTTGTGCAGCGGGCCATCCCATCCGTCCAGGAACTTCGGCAACTGATCCTCCACGTCCACCACGCGATGCCGGTAGAACAGGTGCATGGCCGGTTGCAGGGCCTCCGGCAGCGCGCCGCCACTTGCCCGCGCGAAGAGGCTGTTGGGAATGACCGACATGCCAAGCCGGTTGGTGCCGACCAGCGTCTCGCCGCACTGCCGGCAGAACTGGCGCTCGAGTTGCCGCGTTCTGTGGTGGTACGTGGCCAGGTGCTCGGCGCCGCGTTCCACCAGTACTTGCGCCGGCTCCCAGGCCGTGGCGGCAAATACCGGCGTCGCATAGAAATCCCGGCAAGCCTGGCAATGGCAATTGGCCCTGGCCACCGGCGCTCCGCTAATACGAAGCTGGACCTGGCCGCAAAGGCACTCCAACGTAGCGGGGATTGTCATGGGCATTGTCTCCTGTCTTTTGAATGACGAGGAGCATTCTACTTGGCGCCGGGCCGGGCTGCCTGGCGCCGGCGCGCGGTCATCCCGTGATGGCCGCGTCAAGCATGGCGCCGAACAATCCGATCAGCAGCACGACCGCCGAGGCGATGAACCAGCGCACCGTCTTGCGGTATTCCGGCACCTGGTCATCCTCCACCCGCAGCGAGCGGAACAGGGCAACGATCTGCAGGCACACGGCGGCCAGCAGCGAGGCGGCGGCGAGCAGTGCCTGGGTGCTCCAGCGGCCGGGGCTCTCGAAGCCCCAGAAGCGCCAGAACGCCAGCGAGAAGCCAAGCAATACCGTGATGGCGGTGATGATGCCTTGCCGGTAGCCCGCCGGCACGACCTGGGGCGCCACGCTTGCCGCCTTTGCGGCTGGCGCGGGATCGGGGGCAGGGGCAGCCATGAGATGTCCTCCTGAGCGGTGCCGGACGGCCGCAGATGTGGTGCAACGAGTATAGGCACCGGCGGCCGTGGGTGAATCCTCCTCCATGCCGCCGTCTGTCACGCGCGCTCCCCCGGCATTACAATGCGGCTTCGCGGCCGCAGCCCTGGCGTCAGCGCTGACCGGCTCGCCTTGCCACTGCCTGTGCCTTACCTCCCATACCCTATGTCTTCGCTTTCTCCCTCAGACAATCGCATCTGGTTCGATGGCGCCGCCGGCCGCATCGAGGCCCTGGCGGATTCGCCGCAAGGGCCTCCTGCCGGCATCGCGGTGATCGCGCACCCGCATCCTCTGCTTGGCGGCAGCGCCGAGCACAAGATTCCGGTGGCGCTGGCCAGGATCTTCCAGGCGCGCGGCTATCTGGCCGTGCGGCCCAACTTCCGGGGCGTGGGCGGTACGCAGGGCAGTCACGACGCAGGGCAGGGCGAGACGGATGACATGCTTCTGGCCGTCCGGCATCTCAGGCAGGCGCACCCGGACCTGCCGCTGGCGCTGGCCGGCTTCTCATTCGGCGCCTATGTGCAGACGCGCGTGGCAAAGCAGTTGCTGGAGGACGGCGAACAGATCGCACACCTGATCCTGGCCGGCATGCCGGCAGGCCCGGCCGCCGGCGGCCGCAATTACGACACCCCCGCGGTGCCTGCCGATACCTTCGTCATCCACGGCGAACTGGACACCAACGTACCGCTGCAAGCCGTGTTCGACTGGGCGCGCCCGCAGGAGTTGCCCGTTGTGGTGGTGCCCGGCGCCAACCACTTCTTCACCGGCAAGCTGCCCGTGTTCCAGCGCGCCGTGGCGGAGTACCTGGACCACCGGCAGAGGCTGGGCAGGGCGGCCGGCTAGCCGTGCGTCAGTCCATGGCCGCATGCGCGACCGCGTCGCCGCCGGCATGGTGCGTGGGCCTGATCAGCAGGATCAGCGGCACCACCAGCAGGGTCGCGAGGAACATGACCTTGAAATCGTTGAGGTAGGCGATCATCGAAGCCTGCTGGTTGATCGACTGGTTGAGCATGGCCAGGTCGTAGCGCGAGCCGCTTGCCAGCAGCGCCTGCATGGCCGGGTTGTACACGCTCACATTGGCAGCCAGGTCGGCGTGGGCAACCTGTGTGTTGCGCGTCATCAAGGTCTGGATGACGGAGATGCCGATACTGCTGCCGATATTGCGCATCAGGCTGTAGGTGGCGGTGCCGTCCGCGCGCAGCTCCGGGGCGAGCGTGGAGAATGTCAGCGCGCTGAGCGGCACGAACACCAGCCCCAGCCCGAAGCCCTGGATGATGCCGGGCCAGACGATGTCGGAGACCGACAGCACGACGGTATATTGCATCATCTGCCACAGCGCGAAGGCGGAGATCAGGAAGCCCGACAGCAGCAGCACGCGCGCGTCGATGCGCTTGAGCAGGCGTCCGGCCAGCAGCATTGAAAGCATGGTGCCCGCGCCGCTTGGCGCGGTGACCAGTCCGGTGGTGGCGACGGGATAGCCCATCAGGTTCTGCAACATCGGCGGCAGCAGCGCACGGGTGGCGTACATGACCGCGCCGATCACGAAGATAAAGCAGGCGCCGGTGGCGAAGTTGCGGTCCTTCAGCAACTGGTAGCGGAAAAACGACTTTGGCCCGGCGGTGGCGGTGTGCGCGAGGAAGTAGAGGAAACTCACTCCGGCCAGGATGGCTTCGATCCGGATCTCCAGCGAGCCAAACCAGTCCAGCTGCTCGCCGCGGTCCAGCATGGCCTGCAGCGCGCCGATCGCCAGGCCTAGCGTGATAAAGCCGAAGGCATCGAACTTCACCGCCCGCTCCGCCGCCCTGGCGGGCAGGAACGACAGCACGCCAAACAGCGCGAAGGCGCCAATCGGCACGTTGATGAAGAACACCCATCGCCAGTTATAGCTGTCGGTGAGCCAGCCACCCAGCGTCGGGCCGAGGATCGGGCCCACCATCACCCCCATTCCCCAGACCGCCATCGCCTGTCCCTGCTTTTCGCGGGGATTGATGTCCAGCAGGATCGATTGCGACAGCGGTACCAGCGACGCCCCGAAGATGCCTTGCAGCAGCCGGGAGGCCACGATCTGCGCGAGTGTGTCCGAGAGCCCGCAGAACGCGGAAGCGATGGTGAAGCCCGTGATCGAGACGGCCAGCAGGCGCTTCACACTGAGCCGGTCGGACAGCCAGCCGGTCAGCGGCGTGGCGATCGCGGCAGCGACGATGTACGAGGTCAGCACCCATGTGATTTCATCCTGCGATGCCGACAGGCTGCCTTGCATATGCGGCAGCGCCACATTGGCGATGGTGCTGTCGAGTGTCTGGATCAGGGTGGCGGCCATGATCGAGATGGTGATCATGGCCCGGTTGAGCGGCATCGCTACGCGCCCTGCTACCGCTTCGGATGACATGGATAAGGCAGGCTGGTGGACGGGGATATGATAAGCATGCTTATTATACGGACGCCACAAGGCATGGCAAGGCGGTTTTCGCTGGCGGTACCGCGTCCACGGAGGTAGATGTTTGTACAATCGCGCCATGGAAACGAAACTGGAAAAACGCTTTGGCTTCCTGGTCTCGGACGTCGGCCGGCTCAGCGGCAAGCGCTTCGACGACCTGGCGAAGTCGTCCCTTGATCTCACCAGGGCGCAATGCCGCGCGCTCGCCTACCTGTCGCACTACGGTGAAGTCAACCAGGTGCGGCTGGCCGACTTGCTTGAAGTCGCGCCGATCTCGGCTGGCCGCCTGCTGGACCGGATGGAAGAGGGCGGCTGGATCGAACGGCTGCCGAACCCCGCGGACCGCAGGGAACGGGTGGTGCGCATGACGCCCAAGGCGGAGAAGGCACTGGACAAGGCGCGCCGGGTCGGGGATGAGGTTGCCGAGGAAGCGCTGGCAGGGCTCAGCGCGCAGGAGCGGGAGCAGTTGATCCGCTTGCTCCAGCGCGTGCGGGTCAATCTCGGCACGATTGTCGATCGCTGACGGGAAGGGCGCGTACGATGCATCGCTCAAAGCAGCCGGTGCATGTCTTCCACCGCGTCATCCAGCTGCAGCTTCAGCAGCTTCAGCAGGCAGTACAAGCCATAGGCTTCTTCGGCTTTCTCGCTCTGCAACTCCGCTAGCTGCAGCACGCTGTCCAGGCCGGCGCTGACACTCTGCAATTCGGCGCAGCCGTTCGCCATGCGCTCGCCGAGGCTGCGGTTCAGCGCATCGATCTGGGCGGTCAGTTCGGCTACGCGGGGCGGATCCCCGGGTTCGGCGGGACGGCTCAGGCTGAGCACTTCGGCGATGAGATCGCTTAGCGTGCTGAAGACGAAGGGCGGATCAGTCGGACTGCCGGCGCTGGCGATCGGCTTGGGACCGGCTCGGTCGGTGGGACGCAATGCAAGCTCCTCATAGTGTGGAGGTCCGCCTGCTCCAACGCGAGAGTGGCGGGCTCGCAAAAGCATACTGCGTATGCGGTCGCTCGCCCTTCGGAAATTTCCGTATTTGCACGGCACCGCATTTTGCCTTGCACCAACCGTTCACCACCGATGCTGCCTGCGCCTGCCGCAACGCGATGCCTGCGATCCGGTCGGCGTGGAATCCGGTCCGGATCGCATGGTTGCTGCGGGGGCTTCAGCCTTGCTTGGGGGCGACTTCATGGTTGGCCATCAGCTCAAGCGCCCTGACCAGCCCCGAATGATCCCAGCCCGCGCCACCATGGCTTGTGCACGCATTGAACAATTCCTGGCAGGTGGCGGTATTCGGCAGCGACAGCCCCATCTCCCGGGCGTTCGACAGCGCAAGGTTCAGGTCCTTCTGGTGCAGCCCGATGCGGAAACCCGGTTCGAACGTGCGCTTGATCATGCGTTCGCCATGCACTTCCAGCACCTTGGAGGAGGCAAAGCCGCCCATCAGCGCCTGGCGCACGCGCGCCGGGTCCGCGCCCGCCTTGGACGCGAACAGCAGCGCTTCGGCGACCGCCTCGATGTTCAGCGCCACGATGATCTGGTTGGCGACCTTGGCGGTTTGCCCCGCGCCGTTGTCGCCCACCAGCGTGATGTTCTTGCCCATCAGTTCGAACAGCGGCCGTACCGTTTCGAAGGTAGCCTCCGGCCCGCCCACCATGATGGACAGCGTGGCATTGCGCGCGCCGACCTCGCCGCCCGATACCGGCGCATCCAGGTACTGGCAGCCGCGCGCGTCGATACGCTTGGCAAATGCCTTGGTGGCGATAGGCGAGATCGAACTCATGTCGACCACGATCTTGCCGGCGCTCAGTCCGTCGGCAATGCCGCCCTCGTTGAACAGCGCCGCTTCCACGTGGGGCGTGTCCGGCACCATCAGGAAGATCACGTCGGCCCGTTCGGCCACTTCCTTGCCGCTGCCGCAGGCCACGCCGCCGCTGTCCAGCAAGCTTTGCGGCACGCCGCTGCGGCTGGACAAGCTGACTTCGTGGCCGCCGGCGATGAGGTTCGCCGCCATCGGGGTGCCCATGATGCCAAGGCCGATAAATCCAAGCTTCACTTTTGTTCTCCGTTAGTGCTTGGCACTGGCATCGCGTACGCCGCGATGCCGGTGTTTCAAATCGCAAACCGCAAATCAAAGATATCAATAGCCCGATGCCTGCCCCGGGGCGGCTTGCCCGGCACGCATCTGCGTGACCACCTGCCTGGCGCCGGCCGCCATCAGCCGCGCATCGGAGCCCACCGTGACAAACTGGAAGCCCTGTTCGATCCGGCGCAATGCCGCCTCCGGCGCGCCGTTGTGGATGCCGGCGACTACGCCGTGGGCCTTGGCGCGCGAAAGCACATGCGCAATGGCGTCCGCAACGGGCGGGTCGACATCGTCGAAGGTGGGCCTGCAACCGAGCGCCAGCGACAAATCGGACGGGCCGATATAGACGGCATCGAGCCCCTGGACCGAGAGGATGTCGTCCAGGTTGTTGAGCCCTTGCATGGTCTCGATCATCGCGAAGGTGACGATGGTCTCGTTGGCGTGTTCCGGATAGTCGGCGCCGCCATAAAGCAAGCCGCGGATCGGTCCGAAGCTGCGCGTGCCCAGCGGCGGGTAGTGGGTGGCGGCGACGAACCGTTCCGCGTCTTCGCGGGTATTGATCATCGGACAGATGACACCGTACGCGCCGGCGTCGAGCACCTTCATCAGGATGCCCGGCTCGTTCCACGGCACCCGTACCACGGGCACGGTGTCCGTGGTGGAGATCGCGGTGAACAGGGTGATGGCGTCGCGGTAGTCGACGGCGCCATGCTGCAGGTCCACCGTCAGTGAATCCCAGCCCTGGTGGGCCATGGTCTCCGCGGCGAAGCCGCTGGGGATGGACAGCCAGCCGTTGATGACAGCGTGCCCCGCCGCCCACATTTTCCGAATCCGGTTCTCGCGCATTGTCTCTCCTCGCATGGGTTTGTCCGGCGCTGGTTGCCCTGTGCCGCCAACTTATAAGTTATCGTACAACTTGGAGGGAAGTATAAGCTTTACACGCGCTTCGTCAAGAGACGGCGGGAAGTGTCGGCGATGATCGTCTGCCTCTATCAATTTAGCGGCGGCTCGGGGCTGGCGCTCCGGCTTGGGGGCGGATAGCGCCCGCCTGCCGCTTTAGACGTTTTCGTCGTAGGATGTCCTACTAAAAGAAATCGACATTGACGCACCTGGATGGATATCCCCGCGATCCGTCGCAGCGTTTTGTTGCTGCTGAAACGGCCCGGCGGGGAATCCGCCGGGCGCGAACAGGAAACCGGGCCCGGATGCACCTGGAAATACGATGAGTGGCCTTGCGGCGTTCGCCTCAGCGCTTGCCGATCCGGAAAGCGATCTCGCCGACGCCTTCGATGCCCGCGGTCACCGCATCGCCCGGCTGCAGCGCGCCGACGCCAGCCGGCGTGCCAGTGAAGATCAGGTCACCCGGCGCCAGGGTCACACTTTGCGATACGTAGGCAATGACGTCCGCCACGGGCCAGATCTGCTCGTTCAGGTTGCCTTCCTGGCGGGGCTCGCCATTGACCTTGAGCCATACGCGGCCGTGGGCGGGGTGCCCGATGCTGGCAGCGGGCTGTAGCGGACCGCACGGGGCGGAGGCGTCGAAGCCCTTCGACCAGTCCCACGGGCGGCTCATCTTCTTGGCGGTGTCCTGCAGGTCGCGGCGCGTCAGGTCCACGCCAACGCCGTAGCCCCACACCAGTTCGAGCGCCTGCTCCGGCTTGATGTTGGCGCCACCCTTGCCGATGGCCACCACCAGTTCGATTTCATGATGGAGGTTGTCCGTCAGCGGCGGATAGGGCACGGTTCCTTCCGCGGCTACCACCGCATCGGCCGGCTTGGTGAAGAAGAACGGCGGTTCGCGGTCCGGGTCATTGCCCATCTCGCGCGCATGCGCCGCATAGTTGCGGCCAACGCAGAACACGCGGCGGATGGGGAAGCGGGCGCTGCTGCCGGCCACGGCGACGCTCGCCTGCCCGGCGGGCTGGATGACGAATTCAGTCATGTCTGGGTTCCTGGGGGCGTATGTGAGGAGGCGGTTACTTTGCAAAGACCTGGCTGATGTCGCCGAAGGCCTTGAACTCAAGGGCATTGCCCGACGGATCGAGGAAGAACATCGTGGCCTGCTCGCCAACCTGTCCCTTGAAGCGTACATGCGGCTCGATCACGAACCGGGTGTCAGCGGCGCGCAGCTTGTCAGCCAGTGCTTCCCACGCTTCCATGGACAGGATCGCGCCGAAGTGCCGCACCGGCACCTCGTCGCCATCGACGGCACTGGTTGCGCGATGGCCGCATTCTTCCGGCGCGAGGTGCGCGACGACCTGGTGGCCGTAGAAATTGAAATCGATCCAGGCATCGGAACTGCGGCCTTCCGGGCAGCCGAGGAGTCCGCCGTAGAAGCGGCGGGCTTCCGCCAGGTCGTTGACGGGAAAAGCCAGGTGGAACAACGGCGTTGCGCTCATGGGAGGGGCTCTTGTGGGTTGGGGGTATCGGCAGTGCGTCCGCATTGATTGTAATCAGCAGAAGTCGTAATATGAAACGAATGATTTCTGTGCTCAGCATAGAAATTTTCGATATAAAACCATGATCGGACCATGAGCCGCACCGGATGATCCGCTATTTCCGTACCTTCCTGGTCGCCGCCGAAACCTCGTCCTTTTCCGCCACTGGCGCGCGCCTGGCCCTCACGCAGTCCGCTGTGAGCACGCAGATCCGCCGGCTGGAGGAAGACCTGGGATGCGCCCTGTTCGACCGGGCCGGCAAGTCGGTCGCACTGAGCGAGGAGGGCCGCAAGCTGCTTCCGGAGGCCATGCGCTTTGTCGAGCTCTATGAGTCGATGAAGGGCCGCGTGCATTCGGCCCCGGATACCACGCCGCTGGATCTTGGCGCCGTCTCGACCGTGCAGGCCACGCTGCTGCCCAAGGCCATGAAGCGCCTGCGCGCCGGCTTTCCCAAGGCGCACGTCAATATCGTTCCCGGCATGTCCACCCAGTTGCTTACCCAGGTGGATGCCCGCGAGCTTGACGTAGCCGTCCTGATCAGGCCCAGGCTTGGCATTCCCCAGGAACTCAAATGGGTGCCGCTGATGCGGGAGCGCTTTGTCGGCATCGCGCCCTCCGACTTGCCGCGCGAGCTGAAGGCGGCGCTGGCGGCGTTGCCATTCATCCGCTACAACCGGCATTCCATGGGCGGCCAGCTGGTGGACCGCTATCTCCGGCGCCACCGGCTGTGGGTGGACGAGAGCATGGAGCTGGACGAGCCAGCGGTGATCCTGCAGATGGTGGGCGAGGGGCTGGGCTGCGCGATCATTCCGGCGGAACTGGTCCCGCTCAAGTCAGCGCGCAACGTCGTGGAAATACCGCTGCCGGGCGAACCGGTCTTTCGCGAGATCGGCGTGCTGGTCCGGCAGTCGGCGCTCAAGCGGCCATCCATGGCGGCACTGATCGATGCGCTCGTTGCCGAGACCGCTCACTGGCGGGACCCGGTGTAATCAGGCGGTCTCCTCGGCAAGCATGCATGCCGGGCCGCGCTGCATCGCCATCCAGGCAATCGCAAGCGCGGCCAGCGAGAAGCCTGCCGCGGGCCACGGCAGGCAAGGCTGGCGTGCGTTCAGCGCTTGGGCCAGGACAGCAATGTGGCCTCTACGACGGCCTGCAGGTCCTCTCGCGTCGCGCCGCTCTTGGCCCGCACCGCCATGCCCTGGATGATGGTGGCAATGTAGTGCGCGGCGCCGCCGGCCGTCATCCCCTTCGGCAACTGGCCATTCCCGCTGGCCAGGACGTCTTCGAACCGATCGCGCAGCAGGTCGCAAATGGCGTTGCGGTTCGACGCAAGCGCCTCCCGTATGGCTTCGTTGCCGGGCGAGCAAGCCAGGGCGGCATTGGTCTCGAGGCAGCCGTGCGGCGTGCCCGCGCCAGTGTGCAGTTCGACCATGCCATGCAGCAATCGCTCGGCGATCCGGCGCGGCGTTGGCTCGGCCAGCGCAGCCTGCCGGAAGGCCAGATAGCGCTGATGGTAGCGCTCGAGAACTTTCCTGAAGAGCGTCTCCTTGTTGACGAACGCGCCATAAAGGCTCGACTTTGTCAGGCCGGTGGCTTCGAGCAGGTCGGCCAGCGAAGTCCCCTCGTAGCCGTTTTCCCAGAATGCCCGGAGCGCCAGGTCAAGAACCTCGTCTTCGTCGAATTCGCGCGGTCGTGCCATGGAATCGTGCGGCAGGAGTGGAAACCATGATTGTAGACCACCTGGTCCGTAATACCGGCTCGCCGCGCCGACCAGGCCGCGCCGAAAAAAAAACGCCCCGGGCGGCGGGAGCGCACTCGGGGCGATGAGGACGAATTGGCGGTACCCACGAGGCGCCGCCACCCAGCAAATCGAAAAATCGGAGAGTCAGCAAGCGGGACGGATCACGCGCCGCAGAACACGTGCCCGCATATTAAGGAGCACAGCAGCGGATCAAAGCCCGGAGTAGCAGGGCCATTGCGGCCCTATCCCGGCTTTAGGCACCAGGGCGGTGCTCATGGCCTGGCGCTGGGCAGGCCTGCCTGTCGCACACGTCACTTGCGGTCTCGGGAGGCGGCTCCGGCCGGCCGGCCGCGCCGACGCATTGCCCGGCCCGCGGCTCCCGGACTCGCGTCTTATTGCGGCAGCCGACATCGAATGGCGTCCCCAGGGAAGATCAGGCAACCGGCGGCTCGTCCCGGAGAAAGCGCGCCGGGATGGCGCCCTTGACCGGGAACAGGTGGAAGTAGGGGCGGGCTTCGGCGATGACACGTTGCACGGACGGGCGGCCCCACAGGCGCTCCGCATAGGCGGCCAGGCGCGGATGCGTTTGCGCGAACGGCATCACCATGCCCGCATAGAACAGCGCCGGCTCCGCCGAGCAGTCCGCCAGGGTGAAATGCTCGCCCGCCACCCAGGTCCTGTCCGCCATGTGCTGCTCGATCATGTCATAGGCAGTGCGCAGCGTGGCCTGCGCGTCTGCGACGCCGCGCGGATCGCGCTCGCCATCGGCCCGCAGCCGGTCGCCCACGATCTTCTGCACCGGGATGTGCACGTAGTGGTCGAAGGTGCGGTCCCATAGCCGAACCTCGCGGCGCTCGTCGTCCGTGGCGGGCAGCAACGGGCGCGCGCCGGGGTAATGCCGGTCGAGATACTCGATGATGATCGTGCTTTCCGGGATTGTCAGGCCGCGGCTGTCGTCGCGCAGGACCGGCATCTTGCCGATGGGCCAGAGCGCCAGGAAGGCGGCGCGGGAGTCCGGCTCGCCAAGGTTGACCAGATGGGTGGAAAACGGCGTGCCGTTCTCGTAAAGCGCGATCAGCACCTTGTGGCAAAAAGAGGACAGCGGATGAGCATGGAGCGTCAGGGCCATGATGGTTGCCTCCTTGTCGTTCCGGCCGCAGCCGGGATGCCGGCGCCCGTGGCGGGCTGCCGGGCGGGGCCGCTTACGTGGCGACCACCTGCGGCGGGCGCGGCCGGGTGGCAAACGCGAAGGCGATCTGCGTCAGTCCCGCGGACAGTCCCAGCGCCACGCCGATTTGCCACGCCAGAGTATAAGAGCCCAGCGCATCGTAGACCAGCCCGCCGCCAAACGCGCCGACGAAGCTGCCGATCTGGTGGCTGAAGAATGCCACGCCGCCAAGCATCGCCTGCCAGCGCAGGCCGAAGGTTTCGGCGATCCAGCCTGCCACCAGCGGTGCCACGCCCAGCCACAGGAAACCCATCACCGCGGCGAACACCAGCGTGCTGCCGGGCGTGGGCGCGGACGAGAAATACCAGGTCAGCGCAAGCGAGCGCACGGTGTAGATGGTGCCGAGCAGCATGAGCTTGTTGACCCGGCCGCCGGCCCAGCCGAAGAACAGGCTGCCCAGCACGTTGAAGCCGCCGATCACGCCCAGGGCCTTGGCGCTGAGCATGGGGTCCATGCCGCAGACGTCGAGATACGAGGGCAGGTGCGTGGTGAGGAAAACCAGCTGCATGCCGCAGACGAAATAAGCGGCGCCCATGACCAGGAAGGCCTTGTGCCGCAAGGCCGTGCCAAGCGCCTCGCGCGCGTTTTGCTGCACGCCGCCCGGCGGCGTGGGCAGCGGCAGGCGATCCACCTTGCCGGCAAACCACGCGGCCGGCAGCATCACCAGCGCCAGCACGACAAAGGCCGCCAGGCCCACGCGCCAGCCGTAGGATTGCGCCACCATTTGCCCGATCGGCGCGGCTACCAGGGCCCCGAGCGAGCCGGCGCCCGACACGATGCCCAGCACCGTGCTGCGCAAGGCGGCCGGCACCGGGCGTGCCGCGACCGCCATGGAAATGGCGCTGCCGGTGCAGGCCATCGACGCCCCGATCGCCACGCCGGCGCCGAGCGTCACGCCCACGATGCCGTGGGCGGTGGCCAGCAGCACCAGGCCCAGCACATAGAGCAGCGAGCCGCTCATCATCAGGGGCCGGAATCCTACCCGCGTGGCCCACGCGCCGGCCAGCGGCTGGAGCAGGCCCCAGGCCAGGTTCTGCACCGCAATCGCAATCGTGAAGTCCGACACCGAGATGCCGATGTCCCTGGTCAGGGGCGGCATGAAGATGCCCAGGCTCTGTCGCAGGCCCATGGCCAGGCTGAGCATCACGGAGGCGCCGAGCAGGATCGGCAGGACGGGGCGGAGGTCGGTCAGGCGGGGAGGCACGGTGGGGCTGTCTCTATTGTTGTCTTTGTCTTGTTGTTCTCTTATGCCGGCTCGCCCTGGGCAGCCGCGAACAGATGCGAACACACGTGAACAGCCGCTCAGGGCTGGGTCAATGGCTCAACCGAGGGTAGTTCCGAACGAAATCGAAGTCAATTTGGATCTGCTTAAGCGACCCTTTGCGCGGCGCCGGCGTTCGCGCTATGGCCTGACTGCGGTTGCCAGCAGGGCCGGCATCGGCACGTCGAAGGCGTCGCCGCTGACATAGGCGGCAACGGTGTCCCGGAGCGCTGCGCGGATGGCTTCCCTGGCTTGCGGGCTTTGCGCACGCAGGGTGGCAGATGCGCGCACCGTTCCCGCCGCGACCATCTGGAAGAGCTGGTCGGGCGTCGCCATGCGCCAGCTCTGCGGCACCTGGCGGCAGGAGGGGGAGACAAAGCCCGCGCCGAGCAGCGCCTTTGCGCACGCATCCGGATCGCTGAACAGGAAGAAGTTCGGTCCCGCCGGCAGGCCGACATCCAATGTGCCGTGGGCGCGCACGGCGGCATAGAGCGCCCCGAATCCCACGGCGCGCTCCGGCACGTCCCACACGGTGAATGCCACGCGCCCGCCGGGCTTGAGCACGCGCAAGGCCTCGCGCAGCGCCAGGTCGGGATCGGGCAGGTGGCACATGCCGAAGGCGTTGACGACCGCATCGAAGGTGCCCGGTTCGAACGGAAGCGCCTGTGCATCGGCCTGTTCGAAGCGCAGCGCGGGATAGCGCTGGCGTGCCATCCCGACCTGCGCGGCCGCGAAGTCGATGCCCACCGGATGCGCGCCGCGCCGCGCCGCCGCGTCGGCCACATAGCCCGCGCCGGTCGCGACATCCAGCACTTGTGTTCCGTCGCCAACGGCCGCCGCATCCAGCAGTGCGCCGATGGATTGGATGGTGACGCCCGAAAGGTTTTCGTCGTATCCGGAGACGGTGGCGGGGTCCTCCCAGCCAGCCCGTTCGAATTCCTGGAAGGATTGCGCTGAACCGGCCATGGGAACCTCCGTTGGCGAGAGCTGCGCACGGTGACCGATGCTGCGCTTGCGGCGCGGGCATCCGTGCGTGTCGCTCACTTTGCGCCAGGTCTTTACTTGCGGCAAGTCCTCCCGGAATGGCGGCCGGGCCCCCGGACCGGACAATCGCGGCGCCATTGACCGCATCCCCGGCGACGCGCAGTTCGTGATCGTCGGGACGCCGTCGCGCTGCGGAAGCGCTAAGTCAAACATGCCTGTACCTGGCGGATCGCGGCTGGCGCCATCGGGCATCCGGTGGACGCGCATGGCGAATCAATGCGCGTATGCTCTGCCAACAGCCAACTTTCCCGCATTCCCATGTCGAAAGTCTGCAAAGCCGTTATCCCTCTGGGCCCGGCATCGCTCCTGGCGCTCGCGCTGACCGGCTGCGTGTCCCACTACCGGGTCGAGACCGGCGCACCCGCCGCCCGTGTGCGGTTGCTGACCAACACGGAAGACAACACGACCTTCAGCGTGGTGGATGCGGGTAAATGTCCCAAGCCGCCCAAGCCGCTCTTGCTGGCCGCGACGGGAAACCAGATCACGGCGATGGGGAGGGAACCCGGCCTGGCGATGGTGGGGATCTCGCCGGAGCCCCCCGGCCGCACGCGCGAACGGTGGTTGCTGGCAGGCCATCGGATCTACCTGACCGCGATGGCGGCATCGGCCGCCGACGACCAGCCTTACCGCTGCGCGGTGGGCATTTCCTTTGTGCCGCTGCCAGGTTGGGAGTATGAGTTCCGCTTTCAGCGCAATGCCGCCGCGAAGAGTTGCGGCGGACAGGTGCTGCGGCTGGTCCGGGCAGAGGGCGGCGCCATCGCAACAACGCCCGATCCTACGCAACAGGTCTTTCGCGGCTTTGAAGCGGACGCGGTCTGCGCGGCGCCGTGAGGCAGCCTGGCGCTGCCGCGGCGCAGCGTGTAGCCGGGCCGGTCAGCGCTGTGCCGCCGCCGCGCCCGGCATGAGGCCGGCATAAGGCGCATCGGTCAGCGTTCGCAGGAATGCCACGAGATCGTCGATCTCCGCTTCGGTCATGGCCGGGGCTGTTCCCGCGCGCCGGTTCATCGGCGTGGAGTTGATGTTGATGTTTCCCCGGTAGGCCGCAGGCACGTCGTCGAAGGTCCTGGCGCCGCGATACCACTTGCCCGGATCGGTCGAGCGCGTGTTGTAGAACGCCACCGCATCGCGCAGCGTGGTGAACACACCGTTGTGCATGAAGCTCTGGCGCACCGCCACATTGCGCAGGCCGGGCGTGCGGATATAGCCGCACCATTGCTCCGGCTCGGGCCAGCGCAGGCGGCGGGCGCTGTCGCACAAGCCGTTGTCGAAATGGCCGGGGTCGCGGTTGGCGGCCAGCGCGCGGTTGCGCGGAACGGCAATGGCGTCGTAGCCGAAATCCGTAAACAGCGAGCGCTCGGGACGGCTGGCGGTGTCCGCCAGCGTGTGGCAGCTCATGCAATTGCCCTTGTCCGGGTTCTTGAACAAGGCCAGGCCGCGCGCTTCCTGCGGTGCCAGCGGCGTGCGGTGGCGCAGGTAGTCATCGAAGCGGGAACTGAAGGGCGCCATCTCATCGCTCTGCAGGTAGGCCTCCAGCGCCTTGCCCAGCGCCCTCACCATTTGCTCGGGATCGGTCTGTACCGCGGCGCCGAAGTGCCGGGCCAGCGCGGGTGCCAGCCCGGTCCCCTTGACCTTGCGCAGCAGGCTGGCGGGGGTGCCGTTGTTCATCTCGTTGGGATCGAGCAAGGGGCCGCGCGCCTGCTCGGCGAGCGTGTCGGCGCGGCCGTCGGCGAACAGGCCGCCGAAGGGCGACGCGTAGGGCGCGTCGTCGTCCTGGTAGAAGTGCCGGCGTGGAATGTAGCGCACGTAAAGCAGCGACGGCGCGTTGCGCAGGCTGAAGCGGCCGGGCCGGCTGCCCTGGGGCACGTGCGGCCCGGCCAGAGCGGCGGGCGACAGTGTTGGCGCGAAGGCGCGCGCCGGGTCGTGGCAGGCGGCGCAGGATGTGCCGCGCGGCTCCGACAGGCGGGCGTCGAAGAAGATGCGCTTGCCCAGCGCGGCCAGGCCAGGATCGGGGCGGAAGACGGCGGCGGTGGGGTCCACCTTGGCGGTGACCTTTGGCGTGCCGTTGCCGATGGTCGCCACCACGCCCGCGGGCGGGGCGCCCGGCGTCAGCGCCACGCCGGGCGGCGGCGCCGCCAGGCAGGCACCGCCAACGCAGGCCAGAAGGGCGATGGCGGCGCGCGTGGCTGCGCTCACGGCGCCAGGAAGCCGGTCTTGTCGCAAGCCAGCGTATTGGAGGTTTGCACGCAGGTAGCCATCAGCTTGCCGGCCACGCTATAGGCCTTGAAGGTCCAGCCGGTGGCGGGCGATGCGTTGCGCTCCATCATCACGAAGCCGAAGCTGCTGTGATGGGTGATCTTGTCGATGACGGTGCCGGGCGCGGGAATCGTGCCGGGCGGCAGCGGATCGGGCAGCGCTACGTCCAGGTTGTCGCCGCCGTTGCCGGACACGATGGTGGCCGGGTGGCCGGAGGCGAAATTGATGGCCTGGAAGTCATGCACGTGGCCGTGCAGCGCCACGTGCACGCCGACCGGGTAATAAGCCTGGGCGTTGGCGTTGCTCATCACCGACTGCAGCGCCAGGTTGCCCGGCGCGGGGTTGTTGCCCGCCACCGGCGCAAAGGCCAGGATGGGATGGTGGTTGGTGAACAGGGTGGTGCTCATGCCCGGCCTGGCGGCGAGCCAGCCCACCGTCTGGAACTGCTTCTGGTAAGCGATGAACTGCGGGTCGTTGGTGGGCAGCGCGGTCTTGCCGGCCTTGGCCGAGTCAAAGACGATGACCTGCGAACCGGTGCCGAGCGCAACGGCGTAGGGCTCGGAGTAGTTGGCGTTGCCGTCGTTGGCCGGGTCGTTGCAGGAGCGCGCGTCCGAGTACGGGCGTGGATCGAGGAAGCGGAACCAGCCCTGGCCGGCGCGCGCGCATTCCTCATGGTTGCCGCGCACCACCACCCACGGTGCCTTGGCCATCAGCGCGGCGGCGGGCTTGAAGAGGTCGGCCTGCCAGGTATCCCAGCCATAGCCCCACGGCGTGCCCTGGCAGCCGGCGATATCGGGCGGGCAGAGGTTTTCGCGATAGTGGTAGTCGCCGATATGCAGGACCAGGTCGGGGTTCATGCCGGCGGCGGTGGCGGCGAGCGCGGCAAACGGCCACGCGGTGCCGTCGCTGCAAGGCTGGTAGGCGTTATCCGCCTTCTTCAGGCGGCAGCCGGTGTCGGCCAGCACCAGCACGCGCTGCGGCTGGGCCTTGGGTAGCGGCAGTGTCTGGCCCGCCACGCTGGCGGCGGCCGCATTGGCCGGCAGGGTCGCTTCGCACACCGAGACCGGGAAGTCCGATGGCTTGGAGTCGGCAGCGGCGCTGGCGGTGGTGCGCAGCGGCATGGTGCCGGCGACCACGCGCAGCGCCATGCGCTGCTGCACGCCATCTACCGTCAGCAAGGGGCACAGCGCATTCGACGGCAGTGCGCTGCCCGCGGCGGCGGCCGGCGCGACATAGCTGGTAATGACGCGGGCGATGGCCTGGTTGCTGTCGCCGATCTCTACCCACGCGGCCTGGATGTTGGCGCTGGTGCTGGCTGCATCGCCGGCCGGCACGACCGGCGCGGCGGGAGCGGCGGGGGCGGCCGGAGCCACCGGCGCGGCTGCCGCGTCGGTGCCGTCGCTGCCGCAGCCGTGCAGTACCGCTGCCGTGGCCAGCACCGCCAGGATCGCGCCGATGCCGACACGTGTGGCGGCTCCGGCGCGCCGGTTCGCTTTGGGGTTGCCCATTGTTATATCTCCCTGTCCGCTTTGTTAGCGAGGCGGAAATATACGGAAGGGATGTTTCGGCGCGATGAACGTTATGTGTCAGCGCCGCGGCCCTGGCCCCCCGCGGCGGGCGGCGCGCGTGGCTTCAGCCGCGGCCAGCTGCAGTTCGCGCGGCAGCGCGGTGATGGCGGCATGGAAGAAGCGGCGCTCCGCTGGGCGCAGCTTGCCGAGCAGGCCGGCCAGGCGCTCCACGGTGGCAAACGCGGCGGGGGTGTCGCCGTGCTCGAAGGTGTGGAACCAGCTGGCTTCAAGCAGCAGGTTGGCGAGTTGCAGGGCGCCGTAATGCACGTGCCCGGCATCGTGCTCGTTCAGCGCGAAGCCGGCCAGCGAAGACCAGCTGATAAAGCCCTTGGCGCGGGCAAACGGCGCATGGAAGGGGCGCAGCGCGTCCACGGCTTCGTCGAGCAGCAGCGGCCGCTGCGCGCGGAACGTCTTGAGCGTGCCGCCGCCGTCCTGCGCGCAGTTGCCGCGCGCGATACGCAGCAGGAAGATGATGTTCCACGCCGAGCCGCCGCCTGCGCCGAAGCGGTCGCAGATCCACTCCGACAAGCCCAGCCAGCGCACCGACTGGCGCTGCACCTGGCCGGCGGGCCACTGGCGCGCCGGGTCGATCAGGGCATGGTTCCAGAACAGCCACAGGCACAGGCCGAGATTGGCGGCCACGTGCTGCGCGGCATCTACCGAGTCCGCTTCGTACGCGGCCTGCAGCGCGCCGGAGAAGCCTGCCACGGCGGCTTCGGCGGCCTGCCGGCCTGCCTCCGGCTGCGTGGCCATGTCGCGGATCGCCACGGTCTTGTGGATCAGCGCGCCCAGGTTCAGGGTTTCAAAGCGCACGCGCGGGTTGTAGCGCACCACCGGCTGCAGCGCGGGGTCGGCGGCAAGGCTCTCCAGCTCGGCCTGCGCCGCTTCCATCTGGTTGCCGGCATAGCGCTCCCAGGCGCGCACCACGCGCGCCATGGCGGCGAAGGTCGGCAGGGCGGTATCCACGGTGCCGGTGCCGACGATGCGGTCAAAGCGCTGCAGCGCCGCACGGCTGCGCGCGAGGTCGTCGCCACGCCGCCACGCCAGGCTCTCCTTGAGCAGGGCGAAGGCGTGCTGGAAATCGTCGGTGGCGCAGCGCTGTGCCGCGCGCAGGGCGTTGGCCACGCCGTTGCTGGCGCTACCCCCCGCAACGCCCACGCCGTCCTGCATGCCGCGCATGGCTTGCGTGAGGTGGCTCCAGTAGCTGATGTCGCGCATCACGTAGTCGACGGCAGGATTACCGGGGCTGCCGGGATTTCCATCGCCCCCCTTGCCGGCGCGCTGCGCGGCGCCCGTGGCCGGTCCCACGAAGCGCGCCAGCGCCGCATCGCCGGCCCGGCGGCCGTCCACGGTGAAACGCAGGCGCTTGCAGGCCGCCGGCGTGATCCAGAACGGCCCGCGGCTGCGGTGCGCCGGGTTGAGCCCGGCGGCGCACTGGCTGCGATCCGGCCCCCAGCCCACCGGGATGTCCCAGCGCGCGAAATCGGCAAAGGCGCGGGAGACCAGCATGCGGATATTGGCGGCGTCGGGAAAGCGCGTTCGCAACAGAACCGCTGGCACGCCGGTGGCGCCCTTGCGCGCGGCCAGGCAGACCGCGGCGAGCAGCCACAGGCTCTGGTAGCGCGCGGGCTCGCCATTGACGCGAAAGGGCGCGGACAACTCGATGGTGAGGGAGGGCTGGGGCATGCGTTCGCGGATCGATTGGAGGGCCGTGGGCGCCTTCGGCGAGCACCGCCGGAACGCGCAGGTTACACAGGTTACAGCAAATGCTCTTGGCGGCGTGCCGCCGGACTCCTATGCTCCGCTTCGTTCGCCAGGCCTGGCCAGCAATCCCGTGCTCCCTTGCCGATGTTCGTACCCCGGCACGTCACCGGCACGGCTGCAGGGACCGCCACTTCTTCGCAGCGACGGCGGCGCGGGGTGGCTCCGATCACTACTAAGAACAATGGAGAGAATCTTGAAGCAAACCGCAATCCTGGCCGCGCTATGCGCGGCGCTCTCGGTCTCAACGGCCCGTGCGGAAGTGCTCTGCACGGTAATGGCGGACGCCGCCAGCGGCAAGATCCTGAAACAGGAGGGCACCTGCGGCCAGCGCGTGACCGCCGCATCGACGTTCAAGGTGCCCCTGAGCCTGATGGGCTTCGACTCGGGGCTGCTGGTGGACGAGCATGCGCCGGCCATGCCGTTTCGTGCGGAGTATCGCGAGAGCAATCCCGCCAAGCGCGTCACAACGGATCCCGAACGCTGGATGAAGACTTCGGTCGTGTGGTACTCGCAGCAGTTGACGCAACAGCTTGGCGAAGCGCGCTTCCGGCGCTATGTGGGCGAGTTTCAATATGGAAACGGCGATGTGTCGGGGGACCCCGGGAAGCACAATGGGCTGACGCACTCATGGCTCAGCTCGTCGCTGAGGATCTCGCCGCTGGAGCAGGTCGCCTTCCTGGCGAAGGTGGTCAATCGCAAATTGCCCGTCTCCGCGCATGCTTACGACATGATGAGCCGGATCATGGCGATCGGCGTGCTGCCGGACGGATGGGCCGTGCACGGCAAGACGGGCACCGGCGCTCCGATCCTGGCCAATGGGTCCGAGGACTGGAACCACGGCTATGGATGGTTTGTCGGCTGGGCGACGAAGGCGGGCCGCAGCGTGGTGTTTGCCCGCCTGACCCAGGATGAAAAGAAGGAGTCGGTCGGCGCCGGCTTGCGCACGCGGGAAGCGTTCATGCAGGAGCTGCCGGGACTATTGGCCTCCCGCTAAGGCCGCCGCATCCGACGGATGCCATGTCAGCCGGAATGGCAAATGGCATCCGTTCCAACATCACAGGAAAAGACAGATGAGACACTCACCCGTTCGCCGCACGCTGCTGCTTGCCGCTGCTTCGGTTCCTTTCACCAGCGCCTGTACCTCGTTGGCAGGCAGAGCCGGGGGGAGCGCCGCGGCGCAAGACCGCCTTGCCGCTCTCGAGTCCGCAGCGGGCGGGCGGCTTGGGGTCGCGGCGCTGAATACGGCCAACGGCGCGCGGATCAGCCACCGCGCCAGCGAACGCTTTCCGCTCTGCAGCACATTCAAGGTGCTCGCGGCATCCGCCATCCTGCAGCGCAGCGCGGCGGAAAGCGGACTGCTGCAACGACGCATCGCCTACACGAAAGACGAACTCGTTGCGTATTCACCGGTCACCGGAAAGCACGCAGGCGAAGGCATGACGGTTTCGGAGCTCTGCGCGGCCGCTCTCCAGTACAGCGACAACACGGCTGCCAACCTGCTGATGAAGATACTTGGCGGTCCCGCCGCCGTGACGGCGTTTGCCCGCTCGATCGGCGACGACGCGTTCCGGCTCGACCGCTGGGAGACCGAACTCAACACGGCGATACCGGGCGATCCGCGCGACACGTCGACACCCGCGGCGATGTCGCGGAGCCTGCAACGGCTCGCGCTGGGCGATGCGCTGGGCGCGGCGGAACGCGGCAGGCTGGTGGCATGGATGCGCGGCAACACGACCGGCGCGACGCGCATCCGTGCCGGCGTGCCGGCGGATTGGCAGGTGGCGGACAAGACCGGTTCCGGCGACTACGGCGCGGCCAATGATATTGCCGTGGCGTGGCCCCCCGGAAAGTCGCCTGTCGTGATGGCGATCTATTTCACGCAAGGCGACAAGGACGCGGCATATCGGAACGACGTGCTGGCAACGGCCGCGCGGATCGTGGCCGATGCGATTGGCCAGGCCGGCATGGCCTGAGCGGGCTTCGTGCTTCGTTTCCTCACGCAGAGGACGGGGGGCCGCCCCTCAGGCCTGGCTGGCGGCGGCGAACGTCAGGCCGAACTTGCCGAGGTACTTGGCCAGCCGGTCGCTGTCGTTGCTGCTGCTCTTGCCCAGCCGCGAAACCGCGAACAGTTGGCGCCCGGCCTCGGCCTGGCTACGGCTGCGCTGGCACACACCCAGCACGTAGTCGAGCTGGACCAGGTCGAAAGGGTCCGTGGCGGCCAGCACGGCGGGGTCCAGCAGCGCTTGTGCCAGGGGCTGGCCGGGCACCTTGCCGTTCTCTTGTTCGTCGTCGCCGTCCTGCCAGGATTCGCTCAGGCGCGTTATCTCCGCGTCCACGGCGGCCGCATTGATGCGGCCGCTGTCGGCCAGCGTCATCATGCGCGTCACTGAAGCCGCGAGGTCGCGGAAGTTGCCGCGCCAGCAGGCCTGCGGGGACACCGCGAAATCCAGCCACGCCAGGCGCGCCTCCTTGTTGAAGCGCACCTGGCTGCCGAGCTCGCGTGCCTGGCGCGCGAGCTCGTAATCCAGGTTGGGCTCCACGTCTTCGGGGCGCTCGGCCAGCCCCGGCAAGCGATAAGTCCACAAGTTGATGCGGGCGAACAAGTCCTCGCGGAAACGCCCCGCGCGCACTTCCACGCGCAAGTCCCGGTTGGTGCCGGCGATCAGCTGGAAATCGCTCTGCACCTCCTTGTCGCCGCCCACGGGAAAGAACCGTTTCTCCTCGATTGCCTTGAGCAGCATGGCCTGCTCATCCAGCCCCAGCTCGCCGATCTCGTCCAGGAAAAGCAGGCCCTGGTGGGCCGATCGCAGCCAGCCCGTGCGCTCGCCCTGCGCGCCGGTAAAGGCGCCCTTGACGTGGCCGAACAAGGCGGACATGGCGCCGTCGCCGCGGATGGTGGCGCAGTTCACCTCCACGAAGCCGCCGCTCAGTTGATGCCGGCCCTTCTTCAGTTCAAACACCCGCCGCGCCAGGAAGGACTTGCCGGCGCCGGTGGGGCCGGTCAGCAGCACCGGCGCGCGCGAGCGCAGCACCACGCGCTCGATCTCGTCGATCATGCGGTTGAAGGCGGGATTACGGGTGGCGATGCCGGACTTGAGCAGCGATACCGCGTCCTGCTGCTCGCGCGAGAAGCGCGCGGCGAGCTGGTCGTAGCGGGACAGGTCGAGGTCGATGGCGGCATAGCTGCCCGGCTGGCCACTGGCCTGCCGCAAGGGTGGCGAGGTTTGCAGCAGGCAGGCCGGCAGGTAGCGCGCCTCGGTCAGCAGGAACAGGCAGATCTGCGCCACGTGCGTGCCGGTGGTGATATGCACCCAGTAATCCTCGCGCTCCGTATCGAAGCGGTAGCCGCGCGCGAACTCATGCAGCGAGGCATAGACCTCGCTGAAATCCCAGGGATCCTCCAGCGCCAGCAGGTTCAGCCTGACCTCGGTCTCCGGCGAAACCTTGGCGATATCGGCCGCGACCTGTTCGGCCAGCGTCCGGTGGCGGGCCGTATGGAGAAGCTCGAAGCGGTCTACCAGCAGGTCTTCGTGCTGGCACAGTGCGACCGTGGGCCGCCATTTCTCCCAGCGCGCGGAGCCCTTGCCGCGGTCGAGTTGCGTGCCGATGAAGCCGATGACGACTTTTTTCATGTTCTCTTAATTTATATATAGCTAGATAAATATATAGAAATAGAGGCACTTCAACAAGCCAAAATCCGGCATTCATTTTCCATCTGTCGAAGAAAAATCTATTTATATCAATGGCTTGCCGGCTTTGTGCCCAAGCCGGCCGTGCCCTGGCACACCGATTGCTGAATAGAGACCATCGAATACGGTGCGGGCCGAAAGCCAACGGCAGCCAAACCAGGCGCAAGACGCCACCGCCCGCACCGGCAACACACTAGTCTCCAGGGAGAATGCGAATGGCAAATACCAATCTGTTCCAGGGCCAGCGTGGCCGCCCGATCGTTGCCGCCTTCGCCGCCGGGCAGTTGCATGCCGGGCACTGGGTGGGCGAGATCTCGGCGCTCAACCTGTGAAGTCGAAAGCTTGTGAAATTGTGAGGTTGTGAAGTTCGGCGGTGGCCGGCGAATGCCGGGCAGACTACATCCAAGGCTTGTCTGTCCTGACCCTTGTCGCCGGTTGCCGCCCCCGAGCCTGCATACCCCAAGCGCCCCGCGCGGCGCCTGCGGTATGCGGACTTGCCACGAATGCTGGCCAGGATTACATCTGGTGATTGCCGGTTCGATTCCGGCTGCTGCGCAGGACGGCAGCGTCAATCCGGCCGATCCTCGTCGTGGCGGAGCCGCATTCTTTCAGGTTGACGGGCGAATGCCTGTGGAACTACATCACTGGTAATGAGGAGGTTGCGGGTGCGAGTCCCGCCGCTAAACCGGATTGGCCGGGGCAGCGTAGCTCAACGATAGAGCGCCGGTTCCACAACCACTAGTCGCCCACTTATTTTGGTATCTTGCTGGCCACTGCCAGCGTAGTCCCGCCGCAAGGCAAAGAGAGAAGCAGAGATGACCTCCAAGGAGAATTACGACGTATTCCGGACCGGCAAGGGCCGTCCGGTCAAGATGTGGACCCACGGCGTGCCGGTCGACGAGGGCGCCCGCGCGCAACTCGCCAACACCGCCCAGATGCCGTTCATCTTCAAGCACCTGGCCGTGATGCCGGACGTGCACCTGGGCAAGGGCTCGACCATCGGTTCGGTGATCCCGACGCAGGGCGCCATCATCCCGGCGGCGGTGGGCGTGGATATCGGTTGCGGCATGATTGCGGTCAAGACCACGCTGTGCGCCGGCGACCTGCCCGATAACCTGGGCCCGCTGCGCAGCGCCATCGAGAAAGCCGTGCCGCACGGGCGCTCGAACAACCGCGGCGGACGCGACAAGGGCGCCTGGGGCGAAGTACCGGATACGGTGGATGCCAGCTGGGCCGGCCTGGCCGGCGGCTTCGAACGGATCACGCAGAAGTACCCCAAGCTGACGCGCACCAACAACCGCAACCACCTGGGTACGCTGGGTACCGGCAACCACTTTATCGAAGTCTGCCTGGACGAGAGCCAGTCGGTCTGGTTCATGCTGCACTCGGGGTCGCGCGGGGTGGGTAATGCCATCGGCAATACCTTCATCGAGCTGGCACAGGCGGATATGCGCCGCCACTTCATCAACCTGCCGGACCGCGACCTGGCCTACCTGGTGGAAGGCAGCCAGCACTATGAGGACTACGTGTTCGCGGTGGAGTGGGCGCAGCAGTATGCGCGGCGCAACCGCGAACTGATGATGGCCAATGTGCTGGACGCCGCCCGCGCCGTGATCGGCAAGCCCTTCGCGGCGGAGATGGAAGCAGTGAACTGTCACCACAACTACGTGCAGAAGGAGCGCCACTTCGGCGAAGACGTGCTGGTGACACGCAAGGGCGCGGTGAGCGCCAAGGCCGGCGAACTCGGCATCATCCCGGGCTCGATGGGCGCGCGCTCCTACATCGTGCGCGGCAAGGGCAATGAAGAGTCGTTCTGCTCCTGCAGCCACGGCGCGGGCCGCACCATGAGCCGGACCGAAGCCAAGCGCCACTTTACGGTGGACGACCAGCGGCGCGCCACGGAAGGCGTGGAGTGCCGCAAGGACGCCGAGGTGATCGACGAGATCCCGATGGCGTACAAGGATATCGACGCCGTGATGGCGGCGCAGTCAGATCTGGTCGAAATCGTCCACACGCTCAAGCAGGTGGTGTGCGTGAAGGGCTGAGCGATGCCGAAGCCACCGGCGCGGACCGGGACGGGAAACGTCCCCGGCCGCGCCGGCATAACAACAAGAACAGACGAGTAAACGCAATGATGGAAATCGACGGCTCCTACGGCGAGGGCGGCGGGCAGATCCTGCGCACCGCGCTGTCGCTGGCCATGGTGACCGGCACGCCGGTGCATATCGCCAATGTGCGCGCCCGGCGCAGCAAGCCGGGGCTGATGCGCCAGCACCTGACCGCCGTGGTCGCGGCGCAGGCGATCAGCGGTGCGCGCACCGAAGGCGCGGCGATCGGCTCGACCGCGCTGACTTTCGCGCCGGGGCCGGTGCGCGCCGGCAACTACGACTTCGCCATCGGCTCCGCCGGCAGTTGCACGCTGGTGCTGCAGACGCTGCTGCCCGCGCTGTGGAGCGCGCCCGGCGATGAGAGCTTCACCCTGACCCTGTCGGGCGGCACCCACAACCCCATGGCACCCTCGGCGACCTTCCTGCGCGATGCGTGGCTGCCGCTGATGGCGCGCATGGGCGCGGCGGCTGACCTGACGCTGCGCCGCCACGGCTTTTATCCCGCGGGCGGGGGCCAACTGACAGTGAGCGGATGCTCCGGCGCGGCATGGCGCGCGCTTGCGCTGGAAGAGCGCGGCACGCCCGGCGTGGCCGACGCGCGTGCGCTGATCGCCGGCGTGCCGCTTCACGTGGCGCGGCGCGAGCTTGACCTGGTGGGCGAGTTGATGGGATGGGAGGCGAGCCAGTTGCACGTGGGCGGCCTGCGGCACGAGGAAGGGCCGGGCAATGCGGTGCTGCTGACGCTGCCGCACCAGCACGTTACCGAGGTGTTCTGCGAGTTCGGCAAAAAGGGCCGTACGGCGGAGAGCGTGGCGGGCGCCGCCTGCCGCCAGGCACGCGCCTACCTGGCCGGCAAGGGCGCGGTGGGCCCGCACCTGGCCGATCAACTGCTGTTGCCGATGGCGCTGGCGGGTGGCGGGAGCTTTACGGTGGACGAAGTAACCGATCACCTGCGCAGCAATGCAGAAGTGATTGGCAAGTTCCTGCCGGTGGAGATCGGGTTTGAAACCCTGGCCGGGTGTACGCGCGTGGTGGTGTCCTGAGGCCCCGGCCCTCAGCGTCCAAACTGCCCCAGCACCATCCCCACCGTACTCAATCCGCCCTCGATCAGCCGCCCCATGTAGGTGCTTATCTGCGGCATGATCAGCATCATCATCAAGATGCCGCCGCCCAGCGTGACCGGGAACCCGACCGCGAAGATCGACAGTTGCGGCGAGGCGCGGTTCAGGATGCCCATGGCGAGATTGAGGGTGAGCAGCGCGGCGATCAGCGGCAGCGCCAGCAGCAGCCCGGACGAGAACACCGTGGCGCCGGCGCCCGCCACCGCGGCCCAGCCCGCGCCGGTGAGCGGCTGGGCGGCGATCGGCAGCGCGGCGAAGCTGTCGGCGACGGTGGCCAGCAGCATCAGGTGGCCGTCCATCGCCAGGAACATCAGCATGGCCACCACGTTGAGAAAGCGCGACAGCACCATGGTCTGGCCGCCGGAGGAGCGGTCGTAGAAGGAGGCGAACGACAGGCCCATCTGCAGGCCGATGGTTTCGCCGGCGAACTGCACGGCGGCGAACACCAGCCGCATGCTGAATCCCACCGCCAGCCCGATGCCGACCTCGTTGAGAATGATCAGCAGGCCCTCGAGCGAGTACACCGGCACCAGCGGCAGCTTGTCGATGGTGGGCGAGATGATCACCGCCATCAGCGCCGCCAGCGCGACCTTGGCCCGCCTCGGGATGGTCGATTCCCCGAACAGCGGCGCGGTGCCGATCAGCGCCAGCATCCGGAACATGGGCCAGAGGAAGGCGGCGATCCAGGCGTAGAGCTGGGCGGAGGTGACGGAGAGCACGGCGGCGGGCCTGGCTAAAGCGCGGTCAGTCGCGGCGCCGGGCTTAGTGCACCAGGGCGGGAATGCCCTGGAACACTTCGCGCATGTAGTCGACGAAGGTGTTGATCATCCACGGGCCGGCCAGCACCATGGTGGCGAACAGCGCCAGCAGCTTCGGGATAAAGGACAGCGTCATTTCATTGATCTGCGTGGCGGCCTGGAACAGGCTCACCACCAGGCCGGCCACGAGCGCCACCAGCAGCAGCGGCGCCGACAGCATCAGGGTCATCTTCATCGCCTGGGTGGCGATGGTCATTACGGTTTCCGGAGTCATGGCGAAGGCCTAGGGTGGGGCAGGCGCCCCGTGATCAGTTCAGGAAGCTCTGCGCCAGCGAGCCAAGCAGCAGTTGCCACCCGTCCACCAGCACGAACAGCATCAGCTTGAATGGCAGCGCGATGGTGGCCGGCGGCACCATCATCATGCCCATCGCCATCAGCACGCTGGCGACCACCAGGTCGATGATCAGGAAGGGGATAAAGACAGTAAAGCCGATCTGGAACGCGGTCTTGAGTTCGCTGGTGACAAAGGCGGGCACCAGGATACGCATCTGCACGTCTTCCGGGCCTTGCATCTCGGGCGCCTTGGCCATCTGGGCGAACAGCGCCAGGTCCTTCTCGCGGGTCTGCTTGAGCATGAACGCCTTGAGCGGCGCGGCGGCCTTGGCGGCGGCGTCTTCCAGGCTGAGCTTGTTTTCGGACAGCGGCTTGTAGGCGTCGGTGTAGATGCGGTCGAACACCGGCGACATGACGAAGAAGGTCAGGAACAGCGACAGTCCCACCAGCACCTGGTTGGGCGGCGAGCTGGCCGTGCCCAGCGCATTGCGCAGCAGCCCCAGCACGATGATGATGCGCGTGAAGCCCGTCATCATCAGCATGGCCGCCGGCAGGAAGGACAGCGAGGTCAGCAGTACCAGCGTCTGCACCGACAGCGACCAGGTCTGGCTGCCGCCCGGACCCGCCTTGCTGGTCAGCCCCGGCAGCGCTTGCGCATGCGCCATGGCCGGCAACAGCACCAGCGCGAGGCACGCGCAGGCCAGCAGGGCCGCGAGCGCAAGCCGGGCGGGCTGGCTGAGGTATTCGCGGAAGGACTGGAGGTGGTGTTGCAGGGAGCGCCGGGGGGCGTCAGGCAGGAAATTCATGACTTCAGGTTGTCTTGCATGGCGCGCAGCAGCTTTTGTCCAAAGCTGCCGGCCGGACCCTGGCTTGCCGCGCCGCCGGGATTCTGGTCCGGCTTGTGCGCGGCTTGCGCGGGCAAAGTGTGGAGCGTGCGAATCTCGCCGGCGCTGACACCCAGCACCAGGCAGGTGTCGCCGACTTCCACCATGACCAGGCGCTGGCGCGCCCCGAGCATGGTGCTGCCTATCACTTTCATCTGGCCGCCCTGGCCATGGCGCACCAGGCCAGCGCGGCGCGCCAGCCAGGCCAGCAGCAGGATCAGCGCGATGACGGCGAACAGGCCGAGGCCGGCCTGCGCCAGTCCCGACGCGGCGCCAACGCCGACATGGCTGCCGGCGCCGACGCCGCTGCCGACCGTGCCGGTACCGGCAGGGCTGGCGGCAACCGCGCTGGCCTGCGCGGCCGCGGGCGCGGCATGCGCCAGGGCCACGCCGGCGGCTAGCGCGGCGGTGGCGGTCCGGCGCGGGCTGGCGTTCATCGGTTGAGCTTCCGGATGCGTTCGGACGGCGTGATGATGTCTGTCAGGCGGATGCCGAACTTGTCGTTCACCACCACCACTTCGCCCTGGGCGATCAGGTAGCCGTTGACCAGCACGTCCATCGGCTCGCCGGCCAGGCCGTCGAGTTCCACCACCGAGCCCTGGGCCAGCTGCAGCAGGGTCTTGATCGGCACCTTGGTGCGACCGAGCTCTACCGTGAGCTGGACCGGGATATCGAGAATCATCTCGATATCGTTGTGGAAGGCGCTGGGCGTGTCCTTCTCCAGCGGCTGGAAGACCTTGGAGGCGGCCGGTGTTGCTGTGGCTGGCGTGGCGACGGCCTGGGCAGGCGCGGCGGCAGCGGCGAGATCCTCGGCGCTGGTCTGCTCCGCCAGGGCACTGGCCCAGTCGTCCATCGGGTCGGCCGGGATGTCCTCTTTGCCGTCAGTCATGGTCGGTTTCCTTGTTGGAATCGATTTCTTGGTGATTGATCATCCGTTCTACCCGCAACGCATACTGGCCGTTCATGGTGCCAAAGCCAGCCTGCATCACGGGCACGCCATCGACCTTGCCGAAGATCTGCTCGGGCAACTCGATGGGGAGTACATCGCCGACGCGCAGCGCCAGCACATCGGCTACGGTGCTTTCCACGTGGGCAAATTCGGCTACCAGGTCTACCTCGGCCGCGCGGATCTGCTGCGACAGCTGGGAGATCCAGCGCTTGTCGACTTCGACCTCGTCCTGCAGCGGGTTCATCAGCAGGTCGCGCACCGGCTCGATCATCGAGTACGGGAAGCAGACGTGAAGCTGGCCGCCGACGGCGCCGAGTTCGATATGGAAGGCCGTTGTTACCACCACCTCGCTGAGCATGGCGATGTTGGCAAACTTGGTGTGCATTTCCGAGCGGATGTATTCCAGCTCGATCGGGTGCACCGCCTGCCAGGCGCTGCCATAGCTGGAGAGCGCCAGGTCCAGCAGGCGCCGGATGATGCGCTGCTCGGTCTGGGTAAAGTCGCGCCCTTCCACGCGGGTGTGGAAGCGCCCGTCGCCGCCGAACAGGTTGTCGACCACCAGGAACACCAGGTTGGGGTCGAACACGAACAGCGACGTGCCGCGGAACGGCTTCATGTGCACCAGGTTCAGGTTCGTCGGTACCGGCAGGTTGCGCACAAAGTCGCCGTACTTCTCGATGCGGATCGACCCTACGGAGATGTCGGCGCCGCGGCGGATGAAGTTGAACAGCTGGGTGCGAAGCTGGCGGGCAAAGCGCTCGTTGATGATCTCGAGCGTGTGCAGCCGGCCGCGCACGATACGTTCTTGCGTGGCTAGGTTGTACGGGCGCACGCCATCCTCGGAGACCGGCGCGGCGACCTCGGGCGTGTCGGTCTCGCCCGACACGCCTTTCAGTAATTCGTCTACCTCGTCCTGCGAGAGGAACTTGTCGTAGGCCATCTAGTGTCCTGCCCCGTGAGTGCCGTGATGAATGAAAGCGACCATTTGCCCGGATTGCCTATGAGCCCGCGCGCTGGCGTTGGCGCGCACGCTGTGAAACGTGCAAGGCGGACAAGGACGGATTCATATCGGATTTGCTGGTGGGGCAGGGCAAAGCGCTTACTGCACCACGAAGGAAGTGAATAGGACGTCCAGGATCTGCTGTTTGGGCAGGTTGGGCGCGAACGGCTGGCTGATGGCATTCTGGATTTCCTGGGCCAGCTTGCGCTTGCCTTCCACCGTCGCCAGGTCTGGCGGCTGCTTGGCCGATAGCAGCAGCAAGATGCGGCTGCGGACTTCCGGCAGGTATTCGGTGATGCGCGCCTGGTTCTGCGCGTCCGCCACCTTGAGCGACAAACCGGTATGCAGGAAGCGGTCGCCGTCATCGCTCTTCAGATTGACGGTAAATGCTTCCAACGGCACAAAAATCGGCGGCGGTACAACCGGTGCGGCGGGCACGGCCGGTTGGCGGTTGCTCAGGATGTTGCCCAGAAAAAAGCCCCCGGCACCCAGCGCAGCGACGAGCACGACGCCGAGAATCAGCAGCAGTCGCCCGCGCTTGCTCGTGTTGCCGTCAGCCTGGGAAGAAGTGAGCGTATTCGCCATGAGATGCCTGTATCGGAATGCCCTGCCATTCTTGAGGGAATCAGGGGCAAGCAAAGGGCCGAAAAAAAGGGTGAAACCCGCTCAGCTTGGCCCTTTGAGCCGAGCAGGTCTTGTCATCCGAGCGATGCGGATGGTCTTACAGGGGTTAACGAATGGCGGACACGGAACTTGAGCGGGATGTTCAAGGAAAACCCGTACTGGGGGCCGGACAGCGGGTGGCGCCGGGGTCGGGCGGCCGGTTCGCCGCCCCTTGGGCGAGCCGGCGCGGCCGGTCAGCCGCCGCCCGCTCCGCCGTGCGTCGGGGTGGGCGATGCTGCCAGGCTATTGATTGGAAAGGGATTTTCCTGTGGCCAGGTATCGGCGGGACCAGGCGCCCGGTGGATTTCCTCGGCCGCGATGGCGATCAGGGCGCCGGCTGCGGCGCTGAGCGGCCGCAGCGGGTGGCTGACCGTGCCGGGGCAGCCCATGGCGCCCCGATCCGCAGCGGTGCGTGTGACTGAGGGACGCTCAGGAGCCTCGGCAGGCGGGCGGGAATACGCACCAGCCGCCGTCCCGGTGCCGGAAGAAGAAGATGGCGAGCGAGCCGGCGGGGCGGTTGACTTGCGCGCGCACACACCCGCCCGATATGCCGGGCGGGTGCACGCGGGTGATCATGGCGTCGCCCGTGGACCCCAGCCACTTGTGGACCAAGGCGCGTAGCGACGTGGCGGCCGATTGCATTTCACACTCCTTCGGTTCTTGCGACCCACCTGCGACCTTATGGCCGGGGCTGGCCGGTACGTTTTTCATACCTGCAGTATGGTTCTTGCGCCCTGGCGGCGAAATCGGCCAAGACTGAAAACGATGTCCGACGGAGGGCAACAACCGTGTCCGTGGCGGGCTGGCCTGTGTCAGCGGATGCTGACACAGGCGGTAGCCGATCCGCCGTGCCGGGCCCGTTTCCTGTGCAATATTGGGCGCGTTCAGCCCTGGTCGCCGCCACCTACCGGCAGGACCGTACCCGTGATGTAGGAGGCCTCGTCGGACGCAAGGAACAGGATGGCGCGCACTTGTTCGTCGATGGTGCCGTAGCGGCGCATCAGGCTGGAGCCGATGGTCTGGTCAACGATCCCCTGATACCAGATGGCTTCCTGCGGGGTCTGCTCCGCCGTGTTGCGCGGCACTTTGCGCGGCGGCGCCTCGGTGCCGCCGGTGGCGACCGCGTTGACGCGGATGCCGTCCTGCGCATGTTCGAAGGCCAGGCTGGCGGTCAGGGCGTTGACGCCCCCCTTCGCGGCCGCATAAGGCACGCGGTGGATGCTGCGCGTGGCGATGGACGAGATATTGACGATCGTCCCCTGCCGGCGCCCGATCATGGCGGGCAGCACGGCGCGGCAGCACCAAAGGGTGGGGAACAGCGAGCGGCGGATCTCGGCTTCGATCTGCGCTTCCTCGTATTCCTGGAAAGGCCTGGCCCAGATGGTGCCGCCCACGTTGTTGACGAGGATATCGATGCGGCCGTAGGCCTGCAGCGCGGCGCTGGCCATCTGGCAGGCGCCGGCGTAGGTTTCCAGGTCGGCCTCCACCGCCAGCGCCCGGCCGACATTCGCGGCGATTTCCGCGGCGACCTCATGCACCAGTGGCGAGCGGTCGACCAGTACCAGGCTGCCGCCCTCGGCCGCCGCGGCGAGCGCCACGCCGCGTCCGATCCCTTGTGCCGCACCGGTGACGATGGCGGTTTTTCCGCTGAAGCGCGCGTTTGTGTTCATGGCGTATCCGTGATCCGTATTTTGTATTCCGTGAGAAGGTGGGTCAGGCAGCGTTGCTGGCCGAGAATTTCTCGTAGTGGAAGCTGGCCGGCGTCACGCCGCCGTTCTGCAGCCAGCCGCGCACCGCGTCCACCATGGCGACCGGGCCGCACAGATAGATGTCGACACGCCCGCCGTTGAGCCAGTCCGGCTCCACGTGCTGCGTCACATAGCCCTGGCGGGTATCGCTGCTGACCGGGTCGAGCACGCAGGTGCGGTACTCGAAGCCGGGGAGCCTGCGCTTTGCGTCGTCGAGTTGTTCCAGCGCCACGAGGTCGATCTCATGCGTCACGCCGTACACCAGGCGGACCGGATGCGGGCTGCCGTTCTCGGCCAGCACGTCCAGCATGGACAGGAAGGGCGCGATGCCGGTGCCGCCTGCCAGGAACAGCACAGGGCGGGTCACTTCGCGCAGGTAGAAGCTGCCATAGGGGCCGGCGAAGGAAATGGGCTGGCCGGGCTGCGCCTGCTTGCTCAGGAACTCGCTCATGCGGCCGTTGGGCACGTTGCGCACCACGAATGAAGCGTGCCTGGCGCCGGGGGCGGAGCTGAACGAGTACGAACGGGTCAGGCCGGTGCCCGGGATTTCCACGTTCACATACTGCCCTGCCAGGAAGGCCGGCACGGCGGTCTCGCCGAGGTCGATCGAGAACCCGATGGTGGAATCGGACAACTTGTCCACTGCCGCCAGCTTGCCCTGGAAGCTGGTTACGCCCGTCTTGCAGGCGGCCGACGATGCCGGCACCTTGATCACGCAATCCGAGCGCGGGCGCGTCTGGCACGCCAGCACGTAGCCCTTGGCCGCTTCCTCGGGCGTCAGCGCGTCTTCGATATAGCTCGACTCCGGCAGGTCGTACTCGCCGGATTCGCACAAGCCGCGGCAGGTGCCGCAGGCGCCGTCGCGACAGTCCAGCGGGATATTGATCTGCTGGCGGTAGGCGGCGTCGGACAGGGTTTCATTGGCGGCGCAGGTGATGAAGCGGGTGACGCCGTCTTCGAACTGCAAAGCGATGTTGTATTCCATGGCGTGATTCCTCCGGCGCGTCCGCTCAGATGTGATAGATGTCGATGACCTGGTTGATGTAGTCGTTTTTCAGCACGACGTACTTGTCCAGGATCTGCGGCCGCTCGCCGGCAAAGTCGATGACGTAGCGCGACATGCCGAAGTAGCTGTAGTTGGTCTTGTAGCGGTGGCTCAGCGTGTGCCAGTTGAAACGCACCGTGCAGACGCTGCCTTCCTGACGCTCCAGTTCGACGTTGCTGAGGTTGTGGCTGGTGCGCGTGTCCGGCATGGTGGCGCTGGAGCGCTCGGTCTTGATGCGGAACACGCGGTCTTCCAGGCCCTGGCGGTTCGGATAGTAGATCAGCGAGATCTCGCGCTGGGGGTCGGTCACCAGCGTGTCGTCGTCGTCCCAGGATGGCATCCAGAACGCAGCATCCGGGTGATAGCAGGCCAGCCATTCATCCCATTGTTCGTCGTCCAGCAAGCGGCTTTCCCGATAGAGGAAGGCCTGGATATCCGCGAGGCTGATCGTGGCGGTCGTGGTCATGCTTCGCTCCCTGCGTTGCCGGCATTGCCGCTTTTGCTTGCTTCGGCCCCGGTGGCCTTCTTCATGACGTCCAGCCAGTAGCGGTGCTGCACCGTGTACAGGCCTTCGTCCTCGGTCTTGACGCCGCTCATCAACGGCTTGAGGCCAATCTTCCGGGCGGCTTCGTCGGCGCCTTCGACCCAGTGCGTGGCGCCGCGGCACATGTCGTTCCATTCCAGCGCGCTGCCGGCATAGCCTTGCTGGCAGGCGCGGAATTCTTCCAGGTCGTCGGGCGTGGCCATGCCGCTGACGTTGAAGAAATCCTCGTACTGGCGGATGCGGCGCGCGCGCGCCTCGTCGGCCTCGCCCTTGGGCGCGATGCAGTAGATGGTGACTTCGGTCTTGTTGACGGAAAGCGGACGCAGCACGCGGATCTGCGAGCCGAACTGGTCCATCAGGTAGACGTTGGGGTACAGGCACAGGTTGCGCGAGTTCTGGATCATCCAGTCCGCCGTCTCGGCGCCGCAGCGCTCGGCGAATTCCTCGCGCCGGCTGAAATTCGGCCGGTCTTCGGGATTGGCCCAGCGCGACCACAGCAGCATATGGCCGTGATCGAAGGCGTAGAAGCCGCCGCCTTGCCGGCCCCAGTTGCCCGCGTCCATCGCGCGAATCTTGTCCTCGCGGGCGTTCTCCTGCTTGCGGTGGTTGGTGGTGGCGGCGTAGTTCCAGTGCACCGCGGAGACGTGGTAGCCGTCGGCGCCGTTCTCGGTCTGCAGCTTCCAGTTGCCTTCGAAGGTATAGGTGGAGGCGCCGCGCAGCACTTCGAGCCCGTCGGTGGACTGGTCCACGATCATGTCGATGATCTTGGCGGCTTCGCCCAGGAAATCCTTGAGCGGCGCCACATCCGGGTTCAGGCTGCCGAACAGGAAACCACGGTAGTTTTCAAAGCGGGCCACCTTTTTCAGGTCGTGCGAGGCTTCCTTGTTGAAGCAGTCGGGGTAGCCGGCGCCCTCCGGATCCTTGACCTTGAGCAGCTTGCCGCTGTTGTTGAAGGTCCAGCCGTGGAAGGGGCAGGTGTAGGTCGCCTTGTTGCCGCGCTTGTGGCGGCACAGCATGGCGCCGCGATGGGTGCAGGCGTTGATCAGCGCGTTGAGTTCGCCCTGGCGGTTGCGCGCGATCACGACCGGCTGGCGGCCGATGTAGGTCGTGTAGTAGTCGTTGTTGTTGGGGATCTGGCTTTCGTGCGCCAGGTAGATCCAGTTGCCCTCGAAGATGTGCTTCATCTCGAGTTCGAACAGCGCTTCATCGGTAAAGGCGCTGCGATGCAGGCGGTAGTCGCCGGTTTCGCGGTTTTCCACCAGGTAGTCGTCCAGCCGCTTCAGGGTCGGGCTGTTGTCCGGGTAAATGGGGATCATGAGTTGTCTCCTGCATCCGTGCGGATGCGCCGGGCCGTGAGGTGTCCTCAGGGCGGCCCTGATGTGGCTGCGGCGGCCGGCAGGTGCGCCGGCTACGTCTTTCCTGTCTTGGGGGGGGCTTACGCGGCGGCGCGCTTGCGCTCCACTTCCGGCGCCGGCGCCGCGGCGCATTCGCCGTACAGGCGGAAGTCGAAATCGATGGAGGCAAACGGCTTGCCCAGGCCGCGTTTGGCAAGTTCCTCCGGGGCGTCGATATGCCTGACGGCCGGCACCAGCCCCTCGCGGCTGGCGAAGGCGAAGTCGTCCCACAGGTATTCGTCGCCGTCGATATTGATCTGGGTGGTCAGCTTGCGATGGCCGGGGGCCGAGACAAAGAAGTGGATGTGGGCAGGCCGGCGTCCGTGACGGCCCAGCAGGTCCAGCAGCCGCTGGGTGGTGCCTTGCGGCGGGCAGCCGTAGCCCATCGGCACGTTGCTGCGGAACTGGTAGCGGCCCTCGCCGTCGGTCACGATGGTGCGGCGCAGGTTGAAGTCCGACTGGGTCTTGTCGAAGAACGAGTAATTGCCAAGCAGGTTGGCATGCCAGACCTCCACCGAGGCGCCGGGCAGCGGCTTGCCGTTGGCGTCATGCACCGTGCCCTGCATGAACAGGACCTCGCCCTTGCCGTCCTCGCTGCCGTCGTCCAGCCGGGCGAAGCCTTCGCTGGCCGGTGCGCCCGCCACGTACAGGGGACCCTCGATGGTGCGCGGTGTGCCGCCGCTCAGGCCGGCCTTCGCCTCGGCTTCGTCGGCGCGGATGTCCAGGAAACGCTCCAGGCCAAGGCCGGCGGCCAGCAGGCCAAGCTCCGGGCCGGCTTCGGCGAAATATTCGATGCCCTTCCAGACTTCGCTGGCGCTCAGGTCAAGGTCCTCGATGGCCTTGAACAGGTCGGCGGTCAGGCGGGCCACCACGCTTTGCACGCGGGCGTCGACATTGCCCTTGGCGGTGTCGACGATGAACGCTTTCACCAGCGCTTCGATTTCCGGGTGAGTCATTTGTCTGCTCCTTGTCTCTGGTTTTCTGGGTGGGGCCCGTCTTGCAAGGCGCCATTCATGTGGCCTTGCATTGGCTTCCGGCATGGCGGCGTGATTCGAACTAAAATGCCAAAAAGGTATAAAAAATCATTGTCACGGCCTGGTGCGAAGAATAGGAGCGCTGAATTTGGTGGTCCAACACTGTTTTAGTATTGGCTGAATACTTAAAAGGTATGGCTTTGGACTTGCGTCACTTACGTTACTTTGTCGCCGTCGCGGAGGAACTCAACTTCACTCGCGCTGCCGAGCGGCTGCATATCGCGCAGCCGCCACTGAGCCGGCAGATCCAGCAGCTGGAAGAGGGGTTGGGGGTGCAACTGTTCGAGCGCAACGCGCGGCCGCTCAGGCTGACCGAGGCCGGGCGCTTTTTCTACGCGCATGCCCTGCAGTTGCTGGCGCAGGCCGCGGAACTGGAGTCGATGACCCGGCGGGTGGGGCAGATCGAGCGGAAGATGTCGGTCGGCTTTGTCGGCTCGACGCTGTACGGCATGCTGCCCAAGATCATCCGGCGCTTCAGGACTGAGCACCCGGAGATTGAACTCAGCCTGCATGAGATGACCACCATGGACCAGATCGCGGCGCTCAAGCAGGGCACCATCGACGTGGGGTTTGGCCGCATACGGCACGAGGACCCGAATGTGCGCCGGGTTGTGCTGCGCGAGGAGCGCATGATCGTGGCGCTGCCGGTCGGGCATCCGCTCTCGCTGGTCAGGCCGGTACTCTCGCTGCACGACCTGCTGGGCGAGACCCTGATCATCTTTCCCAAGGCGCCCCGTCCCAGCTATGCCGACCAGGTGCTGGCGGCATTCCATGACCGCGCCCTGCAGCCGGGGCGCATCCATGAGGCGCGCGAACTGCAGATCGCATTGGGGCTGGTGGCGGCGGGGGAGGGTATTTCGATCGTCCCGAGCAGCGTGCACGGCCTCAAGCGGGACGACATCAGCTACAAGGAGCTGGACGATCCCAACCTGGTGTCGCCTATCATCATGAGCACGCGCAGCCTCGATGAGACCGAGGAGATCAGCGCCATGCTCGACATGATCTACCGGCTGTACGAAGAGGAGAGGCTGGATTTCCTGCCGCCGGGCTAGGAACAGATCCAATGCGCAGAGGTTGCTGCCTGGATGGGGAGGGGCTTGATTTTATTGGGTTTTACCTTGTCAACTCTTATATAAGATATAAGACGTTTGACCTAAAACGCACTTCCATTTAAAATCGCGGCACAACCGGTTTTTGCAACCCTATTACTCCGCAGGTTCCCATGCTTGAAAACTATCGCGCCCATGTTGCCGAACGCGCCGCGCTCGGCATTCCCCCTCTGCCGCTGACCGCCAAGCAGACTGCGGAACTGATCGAATTGCTGAAAGCGCCCCCTGCGGGTGAAGAGCAGGTCCTGGTCGACCTGATCACGCACCGCGTGCCGGCCGGCGTGGACGACGCCGCCAAGGTCAAGGCCTCGTACCTGGCCGCCGTCGCACTGGGCAAGGAAGCCTGCCCGCTGATTTCGCGTGCCAAGGCAGCCGAGCTGCTGGGCACCATGCTGGGCGGCTACAACATCTCCCCGCTGATCGAACTGCTGGACGATGCCGAGATCGGCACCGTTGCCGCCGAAGCGCTCAAGAAGACGCTGCTGATGTTCGACGCCTTCCATGACGTCAAGGAAAAGGCCGACAAGGGCAACGCCAACGCCAAGGCCGTGCTGCAAAGCTGGGCCGACGCCGAGTGGTTCACCAGCCGTCCGGAAGTGCCGCAAAGCCTGACCGTGACCGTGTTCAAGGTCACCGGCGAAACCAACACCGACGATCTGTCGCCGGCCCCGGACGCCACCACCCGCCCGGACATCCCGCTGCACGCGCTGGCCATGCTGAAGAACGCGCGCCCCGGCATCACCCCGGAAGAAGACGGCAAGCGCGGCCCGGTCAAGTTCATCGAATCGCTGAAGGAAAAGGGCAATCTGGTCGCCTACGTGGGTGACGTGGTCGGTACCGGCTCCTCGCGCAAGTCCGCCACCAACTCGGTGCTGTGGTTCACCGGCGAAGACATCCCCTTCGTGCCGAACAAGCGCTTCGGCGGCGTGTGCCTGGGCAGCAAGATTGCCCCGATCTTCTACAACACCATGGAAGACGCCGGCGCGCTGCCGATCGAGCTGGACGTGTCCAGCATGGAAATGGGCGACGTGATCGAGCTGCGTCCCTATGACGGCAAGGCCCTGAAGAACGGCGCGGTCGTCGCTGAATTCACCGTGAAATCCGACGTGCTGTTCGACGAAGTGCGCGCCGGCGGCCGTATTCCCCTGATCGTCGGCCGTGGCCTGACCGCCAAGGCCCGCGAAGCGCTCGGCCTGGCTCCGTCCACGCTGTTCCGCCTGCCGCACAACCCGGCCGACACCGGCAAGGGATTCACCCTGGCCCAGAAGATGGTTGGCCGCGCCTGCGGCCTGGAAGAAGGCAAGGGTATCCGCCCGGGCACGTACTGCGAACCGAAGATGACTTCGGTGGGCTCGCAGGACACCACCGGCCCGATGACGCGCGACGAGCTGAAGGACCTGGCTTGCCTGGGCTTCTCGGCCGACCTGGTGATGCAGTCGTTCTGCCACACCGCCGCCTATCCGAAGCCGGTCGACGTCAAGACCCACCACACGCTGCCGCAGTTCATCAGCACCCGTGGCGGCATTTCGCTGCGCCCGGGCGACGGCGTGATCCACTCGTGGCTGAACCGCATGCTGCTGCCGGACACCGTCGGCACCGGCGGCGACTCGCACACCCGTTTCCCGATCGGCATCAGCTTCCCCGCAGGTTCGGGCCTGGTGGCTTTCGCGGCTGCCACTGGCGTGATGCCGCTGGACATGCCGGAATCCGTGCTGGTGCGCTTCAAGGGCAAGATGCAGCCGGGCGTCACGCTGCGCGACCTGGTCAACGCGATTCCGCTGTACGCGATCAAGTCGGGCCTGCTGACCGTGGCCAAGCAAGGCAAGAAGAACATCTTCTCGGGCCGTGTCCTGGAAATCGAAGGCCTGCCCGACCTGAAGGTCGAGCAAGCATTCGAACTCTCCGACGCGTCCGCCGAACGTTCGGCTGCCGGTTGCTCGGTGCGCCTGAACAAGGAGCCGATCATCGAATACATCAACAGCAACATCACGCTGCTGAAGTGGATGATCGCCGAGGGCTACCAGGACCCGCGCAGCCTGTCGCGCCGTATCCAGGCCATGGAAGCCTGGCTGGCCGATCCGAAACTGCTGGAGCCGGATGCCGACGCCGAATACGCCGCGGTGATCGAGATCGACCTGGCCGACGTGCATGAGCCCATCTTGGCTTGCCCGAACGACCCGGATGATGTCAAGACCCTGTCGGAAGTGGCAGGCGCCAAGATCGACGAAGTCTTCATCGGTTCGTGCATGACCAACATCGGCCACTTCCGGGCGGCTTCCAAGCTGCTCGAAGGCAAGCGCGATATCCCGGTCAAGCTGTGGGTTGCACCGCCGACCAAGATGGATGCCAAGCAACTGACCGAAGAAGGCCACTACGGCGTGTTCGGTACGGCAGGCGCCCGTACGGAAATGCCGGGTTGCTCGCTGTGCATGGGTAACCAGGCACAGGTGCGCGAAGGCGCTACGGTGATGTCGACCAGCACGCGTAACTTCCCGAATCGTCTTGGCAAGAATACCAATGTGTATCTGGGTTCGGCTGAGCTGGCGGCGATCTGCTCGCGTCTGGGGCGTATTCCGACGAAGGAAGAGTACATGTCGGATATGGGTGTGCTGAATGCCAATGGCGACAAGATCTACAAGTACATGAACTTCGATCAGATCGAAGACTTTAAGGATGTGGCGGATACGGTGACGCTGTAAGCGGTACTGGTTTTCGATAGGTACGTTTTGGAAGGCCCCTTGCGGGGCCTTTCTTTTATGGTTTATTGGCGGTGTTGATGGCGGGGTGCTCCTTTTTTGAGGGCATTTGGTTTTTTTGGGGGCGGTGTTGGCCGTTGCACCCAAAGGAATACGACATCCCCCTGCGGGGGACGCCGGTCACTCTTCTTTGCTTCGGCAAAGAAGACTAACGAGAAGAAAGCCGACCCTGCCGGGGGCAGAGCAATAAGGCTTTCGGATATCGATGGTTTCGTCGTGCGGCCCGGAGTGCCGGCGGGCTTCTGCCGGTACCGGCTTGACTGACCACGAATCTGCCAGCTTCCGGGATTCGTGGTGCGACCCCCGGTAGCAGACATCACTTGCTTCACGCCGTCTGTCGCTCGCGGAGTGGCCGCCCACGAAGTTGCAGGCGCACCGGTTCCGTCGTGGGCGCGGTGGCACCGGGTGATATGCCCGAGGTCTTCACCACCGCGCCCGCCCCACCACGAAACCATTGGCAGGCGATGTGTCGTGGTGCTTCGCGCTGGTAACGGCAGATGGCCGAATGGGCAAGGATTCCGCTACCGGGGGCCGCACCACGAATCCCGGAAATTGGCAGATTCGTGACCCTGCAAGCTGGTAGCGGCAGAAGCTAGCAGAACTGCTGGCCGCACGACGAAACCACCAACGCGAAATAGCCTGATTGCTCTGCCCCCGGCAGGGTCGGCTTTCTTCTCGTTAGTCTTCTTTGCCGAAGCAAAGAAGAGTGACCGGCGTCCCCCGCAGGGGGATGTCGTATTCCTTTGGGTTCAACGACCAACACCGCCCCAAAAAAACCAAATAACATTAAAACTCCACCGATTCACCACCTATTCCAAGAATCCAAAACACATAATTCCCAACAGCCAGCGCCAAACCATTAACACTGCACCAACCTGAACAATCGCACATAATGCGGATAAAACCTCACCTAAATCCCCCCTTAGCATCATGGCCCGCCTAAAACTCGAATTCCCCGAAGACCAATACTGCTACTCCACCCACCTCACGGTGCGCGTCACCGATATAAACTCAGCCAACCACCTCGGCAACGACTCGATGATCTCGATGATCTCCGAGGCACGCGCCCGTTTCCTCTTCGAGTTCGGCATCCAGGAAACCCAGGGCGACGGCGTCGGCATCATCGTCAGCGACCTCGCCACCACCTACCGCAACGAGGCGCACGCCCGCGACCAGTTGCTGTTCGAAGTCGGGGTGATGGATTTCAATCGATACGGTGGCGACATCACTTTCCGCATCACGCGCCCGCATGACCAGGCGCTGGTGGCGATGGCCAAGTCCGGTTTTGTCTTTTTCAACTACCAGATCAAGAAGGTGGTGCCGATGCCGGAAGCGTTCTCGCGGAAATTTGCCAAGGTCAACTGGGTCGACTGAGGCCGGGTTAGCGCGGCAGGCCGCATAGCCGGGCGTGCCGGCCGCGCGGCACACGCGCGACATGGGGTAAGGTGTGTGCAATGCTATCCGCGCCACGCCATCGTCATGGGTTTCTTCGATTCGCTCTTCCTGCGCAAGCCGCCGCCGGACCGTTTCGCGGCGTATTTCATTGCCGCGGCCAGGCGCCAGGGTTTCGAGGGCCGCCTGGAATTCAACGCGGACGAGTTCCGGCTGGAGCACGGGCGCAATGCCTTTTTCAACCTCCACAATGCCTACCGGGCGTATTGCGAGACGCGCGGCGCACAGCGCGACAAGGCGCTGCACAGCTTCGTGGCGACCTTGTGCTCCAGCGGCCAGGCTACGCCAGCCTTGCTGTCGGAGGCCGGCCCCATGCTCCGCCCGCTGATCCGCAGCCGCTCGCTGATCGATGAAATCCGGCTGCATCACATGCGCACCGAGGGCGATGCCTCGAGCTTCCAGTCCGCCTGCCTGCCCTTCGGCGACGATTGCGTGATCCTCTTGGCGGTGGACTACCCGGAAACCACCTCGACCCTGTTGAACGGCCCCTCCGCCTCCTGGCAACTGAGCCTGGACCAGGCGCTGCGGATCGCGGCCGACAACCTGCGCGACCACACCGCCGAGGCCTTCGTGCAGGTGGCCCAGGGCGTGTACCAGGGCGCCTGGAGCGATGGCTACGAGGCCAGCCGCGCGCTGCTGCCGGATGTGCTGCAGCGGGTGCCGGTGCGCGGCCGCCCGGTGTTCATGTTGCCCACCCGCGAGGTACTGCTGGTGACCGGCGACCAGGACGAAGCGGGGCAGTTGCACATGGTGGAGCTGAGCCTGCAGGCTTCGCGGCAGGGCCGCACGATCTCGCCTGCCATGTTCCGCTACGGGCCCGGAGACGCCTGGCACGCGGCGCACGCCGTGCCGTCTGGCCCGGACGTGTCGCATTTCGTGCCGGCCGGCGCGCAGGCGGCACGGCATCTTGCCCACCTCAAGCGGCTGTACCAAAAGGAAGAATACGACACGCAGAAGGCTGCCATCGATCGCCTGAACGAGCACGCCGGCGCGGGTGTGTTCCTGGCGAGTTACCTGCTCTACGGCCAGCAGGACGATCCCGTGGCCTCGTTTTCGGTCGCCACCTGGACCTGCGGCGTGGACACCTCGCTGCCGCGCACGGACCGCATCGCCCTGGTGTGGCCCGATGCCGACGATGCCCCGGGGAAGACGCGGGTGGTGGCATGGCAGCAGGCGCTGGCGCTGCTTGGCGATCTGGTCGAGGAAGAAGCGCTTTATCCCGTCAGGTACCGCGTACGGGCCTTCCCCGACGAAAGCCGCCTGGCGCTGCTCGATGAAGTGGGCTGACGGGGACTGGCGCCGCGTCGCCCGCTAGCGTGTCTTGCGGAAGGTCAGGTTGATCCGCTCGCGCCCCAGCAGCGCGTGGTCGCCGTCCGCCAGCGGCGCGATGCCATGGAACGCCAGGCGCGCTGGGCCGCCCCAAACCACCAGGTCGCCATGCGCCAGCCGCACGCGTAGCGGGCGCTCGGCGCGCCGCAGGCCGCCGAACAGGAATATGGCGGGCAGGCCGAGCGAAACCGAGACGATCGGCGCGCGCAGGTCGAGCTCGTCGCGGTCCTGGTGCAGGGAGAGGCGGGTGCCGGGCGCGTAACGGTTGAGCAGGCAGGCGTCCGGCACGAAATCCGCAAAGCCGGCAGTGGCGGCGGCTTCGCGCGCCAGGGACAGGAACGCCGCCGGCATGGCCGGCCATGGCTGGCCGCTAAGTGGATCGGCCGCTTCGTAGCGGTAGCCTGTGAGATCCGAGACCCAGCCAAACGGGCCGCAGTTGGTCATGGCCACCGACATGCGCAGGCCGCCCGGCGTGATGAGGTGGCGCCATGGCGCTTGCGCGGCAATGCCGCGCACGGCGTCCAGCAGGTTCTGGTCATGCTCGCGCGCGAAGCCGCGCAATACCACCGCGCCGGGCACGATCGGCTCGGCATGGGGTGCGTCTTGCGGCAGGGAATCGAACAGGTCAAAGGTCATGGCGTTCTGGCGGGCGGGCGCTGCAGCCCTGCGCTAAAACGACATGGTAAGCGCGAACGCGCGTGGCTGCTGCGGGGGTTGCGGCATAGGCGCCGCAGCCCCCGTCGCTCGCGTCCGGTCAGGCGAAGGTGTCGACCTCGCCGCGCGCGAGGGTGCGTGCCACCGGCGCGGCGGGGCCGGCATTGACAGGCGCCGTGGTGGCGCCTGCCAGCGTGCCGAAGCCGCTTTGCGGGCTGCCGGGCTGGCGTTGCTGTTGCTGCTGACCGTTGCCGGCCTGGCCGGCAAAGCTGTCGGCGCCGACCGAGGTCTGGCCAAGCTGGATGCCGTTGTCCGCCAGCGCGGTGCGCAACTGCGGCAGCGCTGCTTCGACCGCGGCACGCACGGCCGCGTGGGGCGAGACGAACTGGGCCTGGGCGTGGTCGTTGACGACGTTGAGCACGACCTTGAGCGGGCCGAGATCGGGCGGGTTGAGCTGCAGCTCGGCGGTGTGGTTGCCCTGGGTCGACAGGCGCACCATCTGCTGGCCGAGCGCTTGCGGCCACTGGCCGTCGCCTACCGGCGGGGCGATCGGCAGCGAGGTGGCTGGCGACAGGCCGCCGGCGGTGGGCGCCTGGCTCGCGGCCATGGTGCTGGCGGCCATCATCGGCGTAGCGGTCACGCCGGCGGGCGCGGCTTCCGTGCTGGCCGGCTCGGCGGCGCGCGTGGCTGCGGCCAGTTGCATCGGGTTGGCTGGCGCGGCGGTGGCGGCAACCTGAGGCTTGCTGTCCTTGCTGGCTTCACCAAGCTGGAGCTGGGCCTTGTACGGCTGGCCGGCGGTGTCCTGCTGCCCGGCGCCGGACTGTCCCTTGCCGGCTTGCTGGCCCGCCATTGCAGCCGCGAGGCTGGCGGCCAGGTCCGGGCTGGCCTTGGCAGCGTCGCCGGCCGGCGTGGCAGCCGGCTTGTCCGTGGCCGCGGCCTGGGTGCTGGCCGGGGTTTGCGGCGCGGGCTGCAGCGCGGCGCGCTGGGAGGCGATGGTGGCCAGCGTATCGGCTGCCGCCGAGCTTGCCGGTGCGGCGGCGTCGGGCGTGGTGGCTGCGGTGGTGGCCAGGGCGGGGGCCTTCAGGTCCTTCAGGCCGGCCTGGGTGGCCAGGGCAGCCGTGCCGGGCAGTCCGGCCGCGGCAGTTTGCGCGCCGTTGGCCGCCGGCGTGGCAGGCTGGGCCGCTTGTGGCGCCAGCAGGGCGGCAAGCGCAGCGGCGGCGGAAGTGGCGGCGGGGTCCGCCGCGACTTCCTGGCCCTGCTCGTCTTCCTTGTCCTGGCGGCGCGGCGGCTTGGCAGCTACCGCGTTGCCTTGCGCGGCTTGCGTGGCTTGGGCAGGACCGTTGTCGGCGGCGGCGCCGTCCTTGCCGTTTGCGTCGGCGCGGGCAGGGACACTGTCGGCGCATTGATTGCTGCCGGCGCTCTGGTTGCTGCTGGTGCGGTCCTCGCTGCGGGCGCGCGCCAGCGCATCGCCGAACCCCTGCGGCTTCGCATCGGCGCTGCCGGCGTTGTTGGCGTTGCGCGAGGAGGCCGCCGTGCTGGCGGCATTGCTGACAATCTGGCTGATATCGATCATGTTGGGATTCGGTCTTGCTGGGCGGCTTAGCGGTGGCGGCCCGCGACTTGCAGGCGGGCCGCGCGGGCGGCGTATTCGTCGGTGTCGCGTTGTTCGCGACGCGTGCCGGCTAGGTGTTCGCGCGTCTCCGCGCGGGTAATCAGGGTGTCGAATGAGTTCTGGCGGCGTTTGTGCTGCTGCCAGTTGGCGCGCCCGGCGAGCAACTGCGCCTCGGCCCTGGCCAGCGATTCCGTCTGCTGGCGAATGGCGGTATCGAGCGAGGCCAGGAACTGCGCAAAGTCCTGCCAGCGCGTGGAGGTCATGCCGTCTTGCGCGATGGCCTGCATGCGCTCGCGGTATTCCTGCCGGTACTGGGTGAGCGCGGCCAGTTGCTGCTCCGCCTGGTTGCGCAGGCCTTGCAGCCGGCCCAGCTCGCGCGCGGCGGCATCCGTATCGTTCAGGGCCAGGTCGGCCAAGGTATTCAATGCAGATGGCTTAGCCATGTTCACTCCGTTGGAAGAGACTATGCAACTGGCCGATCGAGTCGCCGTAGCCGGCGCGCTCGTGGATGTCCTGCTGAAGGAATGCTTCCATCTGCGGATGCAGGTGGATGGCGAGATCCAGTTCCGGATCGTTGCCCGGCACATAGGCGCCCACGCTGATCAGGTCGCGGTTGCGCTGGTAGCGCGACATCAGCTGCTTGAAGCGCCGCACCGAGGCAAACTGCGGCGGCTCGATCAGCGCCGTCATGGCACGGCTGATCGAGGCCTCCACGTCGATGGCAGGGTAGTGGCCGGATTCCGCCAGGCTGCGCGACAGCACGATATGGCCGTCGAGAATGGCGCGCGCGGAATCCGCGATCGGGTCCTGCTGGTCATCGCCCTCGGTCAGCACCGTGTAGAAGGCGGTGATCGAGCCGCCGCCTTCGGGGCCGTTGCCGGTGCGCTCCACCAGGGTGGGCAGCTTGGCGAACACCGAGGGCGGATAGCCCTTGGTGGCGGGCGGCTCTCCGATGGCCAGCGCGATCTCGCGCTGGGCCATCGCATAGCGCGTGAGCGAGTCCATGATCAGCAGCACATGGCGGCCCTGGTCGCGGAAATACTCGGCCAGGCGCGTGGCATAGGAGGCGCCCTGCATGCGCAGCAGCGGCGAGGTGTCGGCCGGCGCGGCCACCACCACGGAGCGCGCGCGCCCCTCCGGTCCCAGGATGTTCTCGATGAAGTCTTTCACTTCGCGGCCGCGCTCGCCGATCAGGCCGACCACGATCACTTCGGCGCTGGTGTAGCGCGCCATCATGCCCAGCAACACGCTCTTGCCCACACCGGAGCCGGCGAACAAGCCCATGCGCTGCCCGCGGCCCACGGTAAGCATGCCGTTGATGGCGCGTACGCCCACGTCCAGCACGGTTTCGATGGGTGCGCGCGACAGCGGGTTGATCTGCGTGCCGCCAAGCGTGACCTCGGTGGCCGCGGTGATGGGGCCTAGCCCGTCCAGCGGACGCCCGGCCGCATCGAGCACGCGCCCGAGCAGGCCTTCACCCACGGGCAGGCGTTTCGAGCCCGGTTCGCGCGGGGTGGTGTCGCCGCTGGGCAATGGCGTGGGTTCGAGCGGATAGACGCGCGCGCCGGGCACCAGGCCCACCACGTCGGACTGCGGCATCAGGTAAAGCCGGTCGGCGCCGAAGCCGACCACTTCCGCCTCGGCCAGGCGCGGGCCGGAGGGCTTGCCGGACATCTGGCCGCCGGGCAGTTCGATCAGGCAGTCGCTGCCCACCGGCAGGCGCAGGCCCACGGCTTCCAGCACCAGGCCGGCGGCGCGGGTGAGGCGGCCGCAACTGCGCTTGCTGTCGATCTCGGCAATGCCGGCCGAGGCCGCGGTGAGCGCGTCGCGCCAGCGCTGGCCATGCAGGCCCGGCACGCCGGCAGCGGTGAAGTCCGCGGTGGAGTCCGCCGTGAAGTCCGTAGTGAAGTCCTTACGGGCCGCGCTATCAGGCATGGGGCGGCTCCCACGGGTCGTCGCGCCCAAGCGCCTTGACCACGCGGCTCCAGCGCGTGGACAGCGTGGCATCGAGCTCGCCGCTGGCGGCGCTCGCCACGCAGCCGCCGCGCGCCACCGCCGGGTCGGCGCGCACGCTCCAGCCGGCGGCTTGCAGCTCGCCGGCCAGGTGGGTTTCCACCAGCGCGACGTCGTCCGGATTGAGCAGCAGGCAGGGCGAGCCCGACAGCGCCGGCTCGGCCGCCAGCAGTTCGCGCACCGCGGGCAACAGGATGGCGGGATCCGCCAGCACGGCCTGCTGCACGAGCTGGCGCGCCACATCCAGCGCCAGGGCGATCAGGGTCTGGGCCACTTCTTCGTCCACGCGTCCAAGCGCGTGGCTGAAGGTCGCGGCGAGTTGTTGCAGGTGGGAGGCTTCGCTGCGGGCGCCTTCGAGGCCGCGCGCATAACCTTCGCGGTGGCCGTCGCCGTAGCCCTGGGTCTGGCCCTGGGTATAGCCCTGGGCGTAGCCTTCCTTGCGCGCGCCTTCGCGCATGGCGTCGAGCGCGGCAAAGTCGATCGGCGGCGGCGCCGGCTCGAAGGGCAGGAACTCGGTCGGCTCCGGCTCGGCCTTGCGTGGATCCAGCGACACCATCTGCCAGCGCTGCCAGCCGTTCTTTTGCTCGCTGCGGTCCGCCGGCGCGGCAAAGCTCTCGAAGCCGGTCTCCCGTGGCGTGGCGCGGTTGCCCGCGCCGCGGCGCCCGCCGGCGTTGCCGCGCTGGTCGCCGCGTGTTTCGACGTAGTCGCTGTCCGCGGCAAGGTCGCGGAACTGGCGCAGGGCACGTTCAGACGTAGGCATCGTCGCCACCACCGATTACAACTTCGCCGGCTTCGGCCAGGCGTCTTACCACCTGGAGGATGTTCTTCTGTTCGGCCTCGACCTGCGAGACCCGTACCGGGCCCAGCGCTTCGAGGTCTTCGCGCAGCATTTCGCCGGCGCGGGTCGACATATTGCGGATGAACTTGTCGCGCAGTTCCACCGGCGCGCCCTTGAGCGCGACGATGAGCGATTCCGTGGCCACTTCCTTGAGCACCCGCTGGATGCCGCGGTCGTCCACTTCGAGCAGGTTCTCGAACAGGAACATTTCGTCGATGATCTTCTGCGCGAGGTCGGCGTCGTGCAGGCGCACGCCTTCGATCACCGCTTCTTCGTGGGCCGTGCTCATCAGGTTGATGATCTCGGCCGCCGTGCGTACGCCGCCCATGCGGCTGCGCTTGAGGCTCTGGCCCGCCAGCAGCTTGGTCAGCACGTCGGTCAGCTCCTGCAGCGCCCCCGGCTGCACACCGCCGAAGGTGGCGATCCGCAGGATCACGTCCTGGCGCAGGCGCTCGGTGAACATGCCGACGATCTCGGACGACTTCTGCCGGTCCAGGTGAATCAGGATGGTGGCGATGATCTGCGGGTGTTCGTCGCGGATCAGTTCGGCCACCGAGGTGGAATCCATCCAGTTCAGCGAATCGATGCCGGCGCCCGGGTCGCGCGATTCGAGGATGTCCTCGATCACCGACAGCGCGCGTTCCTCGCCCAGCGCCTTGTTCAGCACGCTGCGGATAAAGGCGCTCGAATCGACGTTGAGCGCGAGGTACTGTTCGGTTTCCGCGCGGAACTCGGCCAGCACCGAGGACATCTGCTCGCGCGTCACCGAGTTGAGCGTGGCCATCGCCGCGCCCAGGCTCTGCACCTCGCGCGGGCCGAGGTGCTTGAATACTTCCGCTGCGGCATCTTCACCGAGCGACATCATCAGGATGGCGCTCTTCTGCAATCCTTCATCGGTCATCGCTTGACATCCAGTTCTTGATCACACTGGCAACCAGGCGCGGGTCGCGTTGCGCGGCGTCACGCACCAGGGCGAGATCGCTTTCATATTTAGCGGCGAGCCGCAGGACTTCCGGATTGGCCGGCTCTTCAGGCGGCAGCAAGATGGCTTCGTTGCTGTCGGTTTTTTCCTGTGGCGGTGGCAGCGGCGGCGCGGTGTACTTGCGCAGCACCGGGCGTGCCACCTTGAACCACACGAACAGCGCCAGCAGGGCCAGCAGCAGGTAACCCGCACCGGTCTTGGCCAGCGCGATCATCTCGGGCTGCTTCCACAGCGGCAGTTCCGGCTTGATGTCGGTATCCGCGGTGAACGGGCTGTTGACCACGTTGAGCGAGTCGCCCCGGTCGGCCGAGAAGCCCATCGCTTCCTTGGTCAGGTTCTCGATCTGGGCAAGCTGCGCGGCGGGCAGGGCTTCGGACACGATCTTGCCGTTGGCGCCGGCCTTCTGGCGGTAGTTCACCACCACCGCCACCGACAGGCGCTTCACGCCGCCCGGTGCTTGCTGCACATGGCGCACGGTGCGGTCGAGTTCGTAGTTGGTGGTGGCGTCGTGGCGGCTGCTGCTTGGGCCGGTCTGGGCCGTGGCGGTGGCGCCGGCCTGGGCCTGGCCGGGCTGAGCCTGCTGGCCTTGCTGTCCCGGCTGCTGTCCTAGCTGGTTCGGCTGCCCCGGCCGCGGCGGCTGGGCCGTGGCGATCGGTGCCGTGGCCGGCGCGGGCGGCTGGTTGGACAGCGCGCCCGGCACGCCGCCGACCGGCGCCGCGCCTTGCTGGCTCGATTCGCTGGACTGCTGGCTGCGGATGGCGGCGCGGGTGGGGTCCTGGTTAGGCTTGAAGGACTCGTCGGTGTGCTCGACGATGGAGAAATCCACGTCGGCGGTGACTTGCGCCTTCACATTGTCCTGGCCGAGGATCGGCGCCAGGATGGCTTCCACACGCTGCGCGTAGTTGCGCTCCAGCGCCTGCACGTACTTGATCTGGCCGGCATCGAGCATGCGCTCGTTGGTGCCGCTGCCCGACAGCAGGTTGCCGTGCTGGTCGACGATGGAGATCGACTTCGGCGTGAGTTCCGGCACGCTGGACGAGACCAGGTGGCCGATCGCGGCCACCTGGCCGTCGTCGATGGCACGGCCCGGATAGAGCTGCAGCACCACCGAAGCGGTCGGCTTCTGGCGATCGCGCACGAACAGCGTGGGCTTGGGAATGGCCAGGTGCACGCGCGCCGACTGCACCGCGGCGATCGACTCGATCGAGCGGGCCAGCTCGCCCTCCAGGCCGCGCTGGTAATTGACCTGCTCGGCAAACTGGCTGATGCCGAACTTCTGCGTATCCATCAGCTCCATGCCGGTGGTGCCGCTCTTGGGCAGGCCTTGCGAAGCCAGGCGCAGCCGGGTCTCGTGGACTTTCTCGGAAGGCACCATCACCGCACCGCCGCCTTCGGCGAACTTGTACGGCACGTTCATCTGCTGCAGGGAGGCGATGACGGCACCGCCGTCCCGCTCGGACAGGTTGCTGTAGAGAACCTTGTAGTCCGGCGCACGCGACCACAGCACCCCGACCGCGATGGCCGCGGCAAGAGCCGCGCCACCCAGCATCAGGGGCAGGCGCGGATTGGTCTTTAGACGCGCGAACAGCTCGGATTTGTTCGACAGGGCTGTCACGGCGTTCATGCGCGCGCCCCCGTCATGGCCGGGCCGGCATGGGCCAGGACCGGCTGGGCCGGATGGCGGGCGCCGCTCTGGCTGCCCTGTCCACCCCGGCATGCCTGGCTAACCCTGGCTTCGGCATGGCTAAGATCACGCTGCTGACAAAACACGCGTACTCCCCGCGATAGTTGATGAGATTCGGGTCCCGGACCCGGCGCGCAAAGGTAGCGGCATCCCAGATTCGGCACGGTATCGATGATCAGCGAAGGCGGGTATCGACAATTCGGTGAATAGGCGTCGTTTTCCACTCGAATTCGCGCAATGGCCCGGCTGGGGCCGCGGGTAGGCTTCGGGGGCTGGCACTGGCGGCGCGCGCGGATGCGGTATTTGTGGTGTTGGCGGCGCATCGCGGCAGGTTTGCCGGCAGCGGCCCGGGCAGGATGCCCGGCGTAACCCTTAATGACTTTTTCTCGAACCGGTTTCCCCCGGACAGCCAGGGCTGGCCTTTGGGCGGGGCGGGTTCCAAGCGGATCGCCATGACTACCATCTCTTCCATCGACGGCATGTTGCAGCAACTGCGCGGACTGGCCCAGAGCGCCACCGGGCAGGAAAGCCACGCTGCGTCCGCCGCCTCGCCGGGCAGCTTCGCCGGTGAACTGCAGCGCTCGCTGGCACGCATCAGCAGCGTGCAGGAGCATGCCTACGGCCAGGCCGAGGCGTTTGAACTGGGCAAGCCCGGCGTTGCGCTCAATGACGTGATGATCGATATGCAGAAGGCCAATGTGTCGTTCCAGACTGGGGTGCAGGTGCGGAACCGGCTGACGGCGGCTTATCAGGAAATGATGAATATGACTGTCTGAGCAAGCGTCGGGCGCGCGCTATTGCGCGCCTGTTGCCATGCTGCCCACGGGCGGCGTGGCGGCGCCAGGCAAATTGAAAGGCGGACCAGCCGGATACAGATCCGGCGCGGTCCGCCTTTTTGCTTTGGTGATGAGAAGCAAATGGCGATGCTAAGGAGGAGCACCAGAGCTTGCCAACGGCCACCGCTCAGGCGGCCTCTCCTCGTTCCAGCCTGTACAGCCAGGCCAGCAGTTCCGCTACGGCGACATAAAGCTGTGGCGGAATATGGGAATCGAGATCGACTTGCATCAGCAAGCTGACGAGTGCCGGCGAGTCGTGCACGTAGACGCCAGATTCGCGTGCGCGCGCAATGATGGACTCCGCCACCACGCCGTAGCCCTTGGCCACCACGCGCGGCGCCGAATCGTCGGCCGCGTAGGATAGGGCAATCGCGGCGCCGCGTTGCGGGTTGCCATCGCTATTGCTGCTGTAGGTGTTGGTGCTTCCCGGTTCGGCCGGCATATCGTTGCTCATGCTCCGCTTCCCGGCTTCGCCGGCACGCCGGTCTCCACGTTCAGCCGCATCAATACGAGTCCATTGGCCGAAATATTGCTGGATAGTTCGCTGCGCGCGTCGTTAAGGCGGCTGGCGACGCCGGAGTCCGGTGTGACCACGCGCGCTTCCAGGCCGGTGCCGTTTAGCCACAGGCGCGCTTCCACCGTGCCCAGGGATGGCAGGGTGAGCAGCAGGCATGTCGACCAGGCGGCCTGGCCAGCCTGCGCGCCACTGCTTTCGTCTTTATCGCCACGGCGGATTTCCCAGTCCATGGGCGTGCCCGGCCAGGCTTCGCCAACCCAGCGGAACTGCTGGCTGGCCAGCAGCTCCAGCTGCTGGCGTACGGTGCCCTCGGTGCCGGGGTGCACCACGGGACTGGACTGCGGGTTGTTGCTCGCGTGGTTGGCGGCCTCGCTGCTATCGAAGGCGCGCATAACACTATGCGTCTCGGCACGATGGCTGCGGCCGCTGTCACTCGCATCCTGGGCCGCCGCCTGGTAGGCCTGGGCGGCGTGGTTTGCCAGCGTGGCAATCCGGGCAGCTTCGCGCGCGTGCGGCGGAATGGCAAGGCTGGCTGGCGGCGAGTTGTCCGGTGTGCCGTTGCTGTGCGCCGCGCCATGCCTGACTGGAACCGGGTTGCCCCCGGTGTCTTCCGTAACCGCGGCCTCTGCTGGAACTGCTCCCGCAGGGTTGGGCAACGTGGCCCCGGCCAGTTGCGCCGTGCTCGCGGTGTAAGCCGCCGGCGCCGGCAGCAGCAACACCGGCTGTGCCTGGACGGGCTGCTGCGGGGCGGGATTGCCGGCCAGGGGCGGCTCGCCCGGCCTCGGTTGATTGAAAGCAGCCTGGGGTGCCTTCAGCACGTCGGCCAGAGGACGGTTTCCGCTGACCCACTCGGCCAGGTGGCTTTCGTAGAAGAGGCCGCTGTGCTGGACCAGTCCGGCCAGGGCGGCGCGCACTGTGGCCGGATTCGGTGCGCCGGCGGGCGACGGCAGCATTGGGGCCGCGGCCCGTGCGGGCTGCGCGTCGGTACGGTCAAGCAGGTCGAGAATGGTGCGTGCGGCAAAACTGAGCGTTTCGCGCGTCGAGCCGGTCTGAGCGCTTCGCCCGGCTGCGGCCGTATCCGACTGCAGCGCATCGACGCCGCGGCCTTGAATCGTGCCGCCGCCGGCGGTCTGGCTTTCGCCAGGGGCAATCTTGCCGGTGGGCAGCAGGGCCTCCAGCTTGGAGACCGAGAGCGCATTGCGCAGCCCTTGCGGGTCTGCGCCGCGCAGGAGGGCTGCCGGGTCCGGCGAGATGGGGATGCCGGTCATGGCGATCAGCCTTTAGCGTTCTGAGCGTACTGGGTGTTTCGGGCGTGCGGGCCAGCGTTGCCTCAGGCGGCAACACTGCCATAGGCTTGGTGCAGATCATGCTGGCGGCGCGCATTGCCCAGCAGCGCGCCCAGCCTGTTCATTTCCGGTGTCAACAGGTTGCGGATGGCAGCGTCGTAGCCAAGTATGCGTTCCAGCCGCTGATACCGGTCCATCCGTTCGCGATCCGAGATGGGCACGCTGTGGTCCAGGCGGCGGAGTTGATCCACCTGGACGGTGTAGACCTGCTGCAGTTCGTTCATTGCAGTCCAGTTCCCGGCGCGTGCCAGCTCGAGCATCTGCTCGGCAAGCAATTCCAGTTCCCGGTAGCAATTCAGGATCGGGCTCAATGCGGTCATCTCAGCGCTCCGTAGCAAGCGACAGGTGTGGGGTAGCGCCATCGGGGGCGTTGCTCATCTCGGACCAGGCGGAAGCCAGGTTCCCGAGCAAGCCGTCCACTTCAGTCAGCAGGGCGGGATCGTTGCGCAGGTTGGCCAGCAACAGGCGCCGCGTCATGTAGTCATAGAGCTGTTCAAGGCCTGCCGAAATCTCACCGCCTTGCTCGTGATCGAGCGCGGCGTTCAAGCCGTTGTCAATGATGTTGATGGCCCTGGTGATGGCGTTGCCCTTGGCCGACACATCGCTGGCAGCCATATGGAACTTCGCCTGGGCAATGGCGGTGCGGGCGCCATCGTAGAGCATCGCGATCAGCTTCTGGGGGCTGGCATCCATGACGCCAGTCTGGACACCGACTTGGGCATAGGCATTAATGGCGTGACGAGCATACATGGCGATCGATTCCCACGTTCGGTAAGGGTTGTGTTACTTGCTGCTGTTGGAGTTGTTCAGCGCATTGAACTGTTGGGTCAGGTATTTGCTGGTGTTGTTCATTTGGGACATGATCAAGTCCAGATTCGTGAACTGTGCCTTGTATTGCGCCACGGTGGCGTTGATGCGTGTCTGTGTTTCGCTGTATTGAGCGCTAAGCGACTTCAACGTTTGCGTGATGCCATCGGTCGCGTTCGTCAGGGTACCCTTGGTGCCGGTCAGCGAGGTCACCAGGCTATTGATCTGGTTGCCATAGCCGTCCTTGCCGTTAGCGTTGGAGAACAGGCCGGCTACACCATTTGGGTCCTTGGTCAATGCGCTGGTCAGCTTGGTGGCATCGAAGGCCATCGTGCCATCGACCTGGAAAGTCACGCCGATGTTTGCCAGTCCTGTGAGCGCGCCGGAGCCACCCGTCTGTGGCGTGTTCAGGATGCCGCGCATCTGGCCCTGAATCAGCCGCAGCGTCGCATCGCCGGTCAACGGGGAAGCGCTTTGGCTGGTGGGATCGTAATTCGACAGACTCGCGGCGGTCTTTTGCAGATTGTTGTAGGCGGTGACGAAGCTCTGCACAGCCGTCTGGATAGTCTTGACGTCGCGTTGCACCGTGACCGTGGTGGTTCCCCCTTGCGTTAGCGACAGCGTGACACCCTGGATGGCGTCGGTCACGGTGTTGCTGGTGCTCTGGACTGCAATATTGTTGACGGTCAACTGTGCATTCTGGGCAACGATCGTTTGCTGCATGCTCTGCACTTCATTGCCGGTCAGATCCTGGTTTTTGCCGGGACTATAGCTCACCAGGTCAGACAGTTTTGTGCCGCCGTCAGTCTCCGCTACGGAGATCCGCATGCTGCTATTGGCGCCGGTGGCGTTGGACGTCAGCACCAGACGGTATGGCGTGCCGCTGCCGTCGTTGACGATGCTGGCGGTGACCCCCCCATTGGCCTTGTTGATGGCGTCGCGGATGCCCTGCAGCGAGTTGTTGGTGCTATCGATCTTGATGTCGAAGCCGCTGGTGCCGGATGCCGGCGGCGGATTCGCCGCGAACGTTGCACCGGTGTACTTGCCGGTCGCCGGGTCCAGCGTACCGCCGGTGATCGTCCCGAAGTCGATATGAATGGTACCGGTGCCGATCGCATCGGTCAGCTTGGCCTGCCCGGCGGACACCAGTGATTGTGACTGTGCCAGGGACGACACGTTGACAGCATAGGTGCCCGATACCGCGGAGGTGCTTCCGACCGCGCCAAGCACATTGGCGGCGGACGATGTAGCGGTCGTCGAGTTGAAGAAGTTCGGATCGGATAGTTGCTTAGCCGCCCCCTGGAATGCCGACAGCATGCTCTGCACCTGACCGTAGGCCGACAGCTTCGCCTGATAGCTGGTGGCCCGGTTCTGGATGGCCGTGAGCGGTGCCTGTTCCGCCGTGGTGAGCTGGTCCAGCAGGGTGTTCAGGTCCAGGCCGGAGCCCACGCCAAGGTTCGAGATGGTTGCCATATCGTTCTTATCCGGGAAATTACTTAAACAGGGCTGAGCCGGCTACCGGTCTCAGGCTTCTTGATGTACGAACAAGCCTTGCGCCTTTTGCAGGGCGTGGGCGATGCGCATGACCTCTTCAGAGGGCAGTTGCCTGATGACGTCGCCGGTGTCCTTGTCCACTACCTTGGTGATCACGCGGTGGGTATCCTGGTCGATTTCGAACTCCACATTGAATGCGGTGGTGCGCAACAAATCCTTCAGGTGCTGGATGGCAGCGTCTTCGGTCATGACAGGAGCTGCTTGTTTGTTTGCGCCAGCCTGCGTGCCAGCGCTGTTATCGCTCGCGGGTAAGGCAGAGGGCGTGCCATCGCGGCCTGCGGGAGGCAGGGCCGGGGAGAGCGGCAGCGGCGGGATCAAGCTTGTCGGATTTGCCATGACCGTTGTCGGGGGTGGGTTCGAAACGCTTTCGCAGGGCACAGGGGCCCTGCGAAAACACTCCGGCACAAGGCCGGGCTTGTAGCCCGGCCCTGCTGCTTCGTGTTACTGCATTAACGCAGCAGCGACAGCACGCCTTGCGTGGTCTGGTTCGCTTGAGCCAGTACCGAGGTACCAGCTTGCTGCAGGATGTTGCCGCGGGTCATGTTGGACACTTCCGTAGCGTAGTCAGCGTCTTGAATACGCGAGCGCGACGACGACAGGTTGGTGATGGTCGTGCCAAGGTTGGCGATGGTGGAATCCAGACGGTTCTGGATCGCACCCAGCGAGCTGCGCAGCTTGTCAACCATCGACAGGGCCTTGTCGAGGACGTCCAGCGGATTGGCGGTGGAGGTCTTACCGCTCGTAGCGTTGAGGGTGAACTTCCCAGCGTTCGCCGAGTCTTCATATACCGCGTTCGCCGAGCCATCGGTCACCTGGCCGTTGCTGTGAACGAACAGCTTCTCGGCCGTGTTGGTGGTAAGCGCGCCGTTCATATCAACATTGACCGGGTTACCACCCGTCGTAACCGCACCGCCAGCTGCGGTGATGTAGGTAGCGCCACCGAGCACCGTAGTGATTGCATTGGCGCCGTTGCTTGCTTGAACCTGAGTTGTCAGGGCTGCCGCCGAGATATGCAGATTAGTCGCATTTGCCGTCGCAACGCCGCCAGTGAACGCGTAGCTGGGAGCGTTGGCCGCGTTGCCCACGGTGATTGAGCTCAACTTACCGGCTGCACCCGATGTGCCGATTGCCTTGATCAGGTCGCCAGCGCCGCCGCCGTTGTTGATATCCGCCTGCGTGAGGGTGCCGGCCAGATCGTTCTCGGTCAGGTTGCCTGCAGCGTCCACAAACAGCTTGTTACCGCTGGTGGCCGAGGTCAGCATGCCATTGCTGTCAATGTTGGCGGAAACCGCTTGATTGTTGCCGATTTTGATCGACACATTGGTAACGTTCCCAGCAGCCGGCTTCAGGTCGCTCGAGATGCGCGCGGCAGTACGTGCCGTGTCGGCAAAGGAGAAGTCCGTGCCGTTATAGGTGTAGTTTGCGATGGTGGCAATGCCGGCGTCGTTGACCGTATCACCAGTAGCAACCTTGCCGAGCACATTGGCCAGCGTGGCGCTGTCAGCGCCAGTGTAATTCTTGGAGTAGGCGGTGGTGCCGTTGGTCGTTGCGCCTGCGGTAAAGCCGGCTGCCAGCAGGTCCTGGCTGGTAGCGGCCGTATTCGGCGTGCCGGTGCCAGACACGTTGAAGCCGGTCATGTTCAGCGTCTTCGTGCTGATTTCCTGCAGATTCACCGAGATGGTCTGGCCGTCGCTGGCGCCAACTTGAATGTTCAGGGGCTTTGCCGAGCCAGACAGTACCTTGACGCCGTTGAAGTCGGTCTGCGTGGAGATGCGGTTGATTTCGTCCATGCGCTGGCCGATTTCATCCTGGATCGACTTCAGGTCGTCTGCCGAATTCGAACCAGTCGCTGCTTGCACCGACAGGGTACGGATACGTTGCAGGTTGTTCGTGACTTCGGTCAGCGCGCCTTCAGTCGTTTGCGCCAGCGAGATGCCGTCGTTAGCATTTTGCTTGGCTTGGGTCAGGCCGTTGATGTTGGCGGTGAAGCGGTTGGCAATGGCCAGGCCGGCTGCGTCGTCCTTGGCGCTGTTGATGCGCAGGCCCGACGACAGGCGTTGAATCGCCGTGTTCAGTTGCGATTGCGATGCATTCAGGTTGTTCTGAGTCATCAGAGACAACGAATTGGTATTAATGACTGACGCCATGGTACGACTCCTATATGCAGTGATTTATGCAGTCCGGCGGGTGCCGTAACGTTGGCTGACTGCGTTGCAGTGCGTGTAGTGCCTCCGTTGTTAGGGTTATCGACCGGGGCGGGAAAAGATTTAGTGTGATCTTTGGGGCAATGTGCAGAAGTTTTTTCGCGGATAGCTTCCGAGCGGCTCTGGGGGTGGCTGATGCGGGCGGGGCCATCGCACGAAAGCTGCGCCGCTTGTGCGCACAACCGGCTGGCGCGCCCTCCCTGGTTATCTCCGCTTGCGGGTCCGTGGCGTATACAAACTCACAAACTCCGGCGAAGTCTCCGCCCCGGGCACCGCCGCCATGGCCTCCGGCGCATGGGCGGGCGTGATCACGGCAATGGCGTGCTTGTAGACGACTTGCGGCTGCGGGTCCCGCGGCGATTCCGCCAGCAGCACCATATAGTTGTCCGAGGCCACGATCACGCCGTGCAGGCGAATGCCGCTCGACAGGTGTACGACGACAGGGCTGTGGCTGGCGCTGAGCGTGGAGAACTGCAGCTGCTGCAGTTGCCTGCTCGGACGGGTGATCCTGGTTTCCTTCTTGTTCACAACGTCTCCGGAAGAGCCCGCACGGGTTCTGGCGGCTGGCAAGGGTCCAATATATGGGCCCGGGCAATAGGGGTGTTACAGCACGGCCTGGGGCGGGCTGCGGCGTGGCCTGGGTGCGGCGGGGGATGAAATATCCGCTCTCTGTGCTGGCGCTGGATCTGGCTGCATGGATCACGTCCGGCCCCGACGTGTGTCCGGGCGGTGGCTCCGATGCTGCCCCGCAAACGTTGGCGGTAGGGGCAGCCGGAAAAGACGGGGGTACTTCAGGCGCGAGAGTAACAAAATTTTACAAATCGGAACGGTTGGGGGGGCGCACCTGAGATGGAGGGTTTCCTCTAATAAAACTCTTGCGTCACATGCTGCGGTTTGCCTTGTTTGCACTTGTGCGGCAAGTCCCAACGTCACCAGCGCCCGCAACCCCCGTTCAGCATAGGTTTGCGGGCGGCAAGGTGACCCTGGCCTGCAGTTGCGATGTTTTCCATGCCGCCCATTCGTCACTTGAATGGCGTCGCCAGCACTTTTTCTATCAGAGTTATCCCTGATAGAAATTGGATTTACACCTCATGTAAGCAGGTTTATATTCGCTAACGAGCCTTTCGGCTCATAGCAGTCCTGGAAAGCCTACGAGCACCCCGCGCGTGGGCTTCTTTTTTTGCGTACCCACTTGTTTTGTTGTGCGCCTTTGGTTGCATGCGCCGCTGGCAGCACTTCAGAGCGCCTGGTTAACATTAGACGACAGGTCGCATCCCGCCAATCGTTCGAATTGCCGGGCTTTTCCCCCTCATATTTCGTTTTGTTCCCGTATTTTCCGTTTTCTTCGGAAATGTCTTAACTTAGCCCTCAAGCTTGCCCCGCTCCCTGCCGTTAAGCCCGCGGTGCGGCGTCGTCCCGGAAATCTGTCCGGGGCGCGGAAAAGCGCGCGCGACGAGAATAAAAGGAGCCGGGAAGATGCGTTGGTTGCGAAGCTTTGGCATTGGGGCGCGCCTGACGGTGGCGTTTTCGCTGGTGGCGTTGCTGCTGGTTGCCGTGGCGGTGCTGGGCATGACGTCCCTGCGCACCATGAACGAATCGATGCGCATCACCGTGGAGGGGCGCTTGTTCAAGGTGCTGGATATCGAGCGCGTCAAGCAGGATGCGTTGCGGATCGGCATTCTGGTGCGGGATGCCACCATGAACGAGGACCCGGTCGCGGTAAAGCGCAATGCCGAGCAGATCGCGGGGCTGCGCGAGAAAATGGGCACCACGCTGGATGAACTTGGGAAGTGGCTGTCCACGTCCGGCAGGCCGGAGACCCGGGAGTTGTATCGCGGGCTGACCGAGGCACGCGCTGCCTATAACGGCCAGCTCGACATGGTGCTGCGCCAGTTGCAGGGTGGCGAGTTCGATGGTGCACGCAGCGCGCTGGTGGCGACGCTGCCGGCGGCGCAGGCGCCATATTTCGACAAACTGAGCGAACTGTCCGAGACCGGACGCAAGGTTGCGCTGGCTGCCGTGCAGGAGGCGAACGCCAGTTATGAGACGGCCCGCAACCTGCTGCTGGGCCTGGCCGCCGTCGCGGTGGCCCTGGCGGCGGCCCTGGGCATTGGCATCACGCGCTCGATCACGCGACCGGCTCGCCATGCGCTGGAAGCGGCACAGGCGCTGGCGCACGGCAACCTGACGTACGCGATCCAGGTGCAGAACGATGACGAAATGGGCCGCATGCTGGGCGCGCTGGAGCGCGCTTTTGGCCAGTTGGCGGCACTGGTGCACGGCATCCAGGGCGCGACCCGCTCCATCGGTGGCGCTACCCGGGAAATCGCCAGCGGCAATACCGATCTTTCCCAGCGCACCGAAGAACAGGCTGCCTCGCTTGAGCAGACTGCGGCCTCGATGGAGCAGCTGACCTCCACGGTCAAGCAGAATGCCGCGAACGCGCGCCATGCCAACGAACTGGCGGTGAGTGCCTCGGGCGTGGCGATCGAGGGCGGGCGCGCCGTGCGTGGCGTGGTCGAGACCATGCAGCATATTTCGCAATCGTCGGCCAAGGTGGCCGAGATCGTGGGCGTGATCGAGGGGATTGCCTTCCAGACCAATATCCTGGCACTGAACGCAGCGGTGGAAGCCGCCCGTGCCGGCGAGCAGGGACGAGGCTTCAGCGTGGTGGCGGCCGAGGTGCGCAGCCTGGCCCAGCGCTCTTCGTCGGCAGCCAAGGAAATCGGGCAACTGATCAGTGGCTCGGTGGGTCAGGTGGCCCATGGCGCCAAGCAGGTAGAGGACGCGGGCCGCACCATGGACGATATCGTCGGGGCGGTGAAGCGCGTGACCGACATCATGGGCGAGATCGCCGCCGCAAGCGAAGAGCAGTCGTCCGGCATCGAGCAGGTCAACCTCGCCATCAGCCAGATGGAAAGCGTGACGCAGCAGAATGCCGCGCTGGTGGAGCAGGCCGCCGCCGCCGCCGAGAGCCTGCAGCAGCAGGCCGCCGGGCTGGTGGATGAAGTGTCCCGCTTCCAGGTGGCTCCGGAAGAAGCGCATGCGCAGCCGCGCCAGGCGGTACGGGAACCGGCGCGCATGCCGGTGCCGCAAGCGGTACCGGTAGCACGCGTGGCGCCGGCCGCCCCGCGTCCGGCGCCACATCCTTCCGCTGGCGCCAGGAGCCATCCGGCGGCACGCCAGGGCACGGCGCGCCCGGTCCGGACCGGCAGCGCCGCACCGGTGAAGCCAGCCGTGCAGGCAGCACCTTCAGCACCCGCGGCCCCGGCCGCTGGCGCCAAGGCAGCCACCCGGCCCGCGGTGGCGGCACCGCGCACCGGCGCGGCCGGCACTACCCGCGCCCCTGCGCTGCCCAGCAAGGCCCGTGCTCCGGTGGTGCACCAGAAGCGCGAACCCGTGCTGGTGTCCAAGCCGCTGCCGGCCGCGCGCGCGGCCCGGCCCGCCGTAGCAGCGGCACCCGCGCCGCGCCGCGCCGCGCGCACGCCGGCCGCTGGCGGCCTCGCCGTGGCCAATGGCGACTGGGAATCCTTCTGAGTTCTGCCGCGCCGTCCTGGCGCGGAGCCCGGCAAGCCTGCCGGCGGCGGCTGCAAGGCGAAAGGCTTAGGCCTACAATATCGCCCTTGTATACAAAAAACAGACAGGAGCGATGTCGCCCGTTCGCGGCGGCATCGCACTCCGTGTCCCTCGCCGTGCGTTCTCTCTCCCGCCAGCCCATGCCCGCCGTCTCCCCGCCATCCTCCCCCTCTCTGTCCGCAGCATCCCCGGCCCCCGGCACGGGGGAGGCTGGCAGCCACGGCCATGCAGCGTCCGGGCTCCCTGCCGTGCCGCCGGTGCCGGTGATGCAGGTCATCTTCGGCCTGATGCTGGCCATCCTGCTGGGGGCGCTCGAGCAATCGATCGTCGCCGTGGTGCTGCCTGAGATCGCGTTGCAGCTCAACGGCTTCGAGGAGATGGCGTGGGTGGTTTCGGCCTACCTGGTGGCTTCGACGGTGGTGACGCCGATCTACGGCAAGCTGTCGGACGTGCTGGGGCGGCGCTCGGTGCTGTCGTTTGCCATCGTGCTGTTCCTGCTGGCCTCGGTGTTCTGCGCGCTGGCGCAGACCATGCCGCAGCTGATCGTCGCGCGCATCCTGCAAGGGCTGGGCGGCGGCGGCCTGATCTCGGTGTCGCAAGCCACCATCGCAGATGTGGTACCGCTGCGCGACCGTGGCCGCTACCAGGGTTACGTGAGCGGCGTGTGGGCCGTGGCCAGCATGGCCGGCCCGGTGATCGGCGGCTACCTGGCGCACTACCTGTCGTGGCGCTGGATTTTCTGGATCAACCTGCCGCTGGCGCTGGTCGCGCTGGTGGTGGTCCGCCGCGCGCTCAAGCACCTGCCGGCGGGCGGGCGCCGCCATCGCATCGATTACCTTGGCGCGCTGCTGTTCGGAGGTGGCCTGACCGGCGTGCTGGTGTTCCTGACCCGGCTTGGGCAGGGCCATTCGGCCGCGACGCCGCAGACCGTTGGCCTGCTGGCGGCAGGCCTGGCCGCCATGGTGCTGTTCGTGTGGCAGGAGCGGCGGGTCAGCGACCCGATGATCCCGCTGGCCATGCTGCGCGTGCCGACGGTCGCGATCTGCTGCATCACGCTGTTCCTGTGCTTTTTCCAGTTGATCGCCATGTCCGTGCTGCTGCCGCTGCGCTTCCAGGTGGTGGGCGGCGTGCAGGCTGACACGGCCGCGCTGCGGCTGGTGCCGTTGACGCTGGCCATCCCGTTCGGGGCGTTTTTTTCGGGGCGGCTGATGTCATGGAGTGGCCGCTACAAGCCGCTGCAACTGGTGGGCTCGCTGGTCGCGCCGCTGGCGATCGTGTCGTTGGCGTTCGTCGATCCGCATGCGGTTGTGCTGACCGGGCTGGTGATGGTGACGCTCGGGCTGGCCATCGGGCTGCAATTGCCCAGCGGGCTGGTGGCCACCCAGAACGCCGTGCCCGCGCACCAGGTGGGCGTGGCCACGGCGCTGACCGCCTTCTCGCGCATGCTGGGCGGCGCGGTCGGCGTGGCGGTGCTGACCACGGTGCTGATCGCGCTGTTGCGCCGTGGCGGCATGGGCGTATCGGACCTGGGCGGCGGCGAAGACATCCTCATGAGCATGTTCCACCGTGCCATGACAGGCGGCGATACGGCCGATGCGGGCGCGGTGCGCGCCGCCGCCGAAGCGGCGTTCCGCACCCTGTTCCTGCTGAGCGCCGCCGTGTCGCTGATGGCGCCATTCCTGGTGGCGCGCCTGCCGGAAGCCGCCTTGCGCGGCAGCACGAGCACCAGCGTGGCGGCGAGCATCGATTAAGGCGGGCGGCCGCCGGCGAGTTCAGGGGCGGGCCTGCGCGCCTGGCGCGCCTTTCCCCAGGAAGCCGAACTCCACCGGCGTCTTGGCGTAGAACACCTGGACGTCTTCCTCGGCCAGCCGGTCGAACAAACGCTGCACCTCCTCTTCCGTGGCAATCACGGTGATTTCTTCCGGCCGGTCGGCCAGTTCCAGGAAATGCCAGGTGTGAAAGCGGCGGTCATGGCCGATGCCCTCGGCCGCCACCGTGTGCGTGGCGCCGCGGATATGCAGGTCCCTCAGAACCTGCAGCAACCAGTGCGACAACTGCTTGCCGTGGTGACGCCGGTTCTCGATGGTGAACAGCGTGAGCTGGAAGCCTTGCACGATAACCTCCCGTGCGCGCCCCGCAACGGCGTCCGCGTGCCGCGACCGTGGCATGGACGGTTGTCGTGTCAGGGTGCTGTTTCCAGTTTAGGCCAGCCGCCGCGCGCACCATTGCGGGCGCACCGGACTTCACTAGTGCGGCCGGTTCCCTGATGCACCACGCGAACCTGGGGATAACCCTAGTCTCTTCCTCTGCAGGGACGGGCTATATTTTCTTTTGTTTCAATAGAAGAGCCATGTTTCTTTAGTGAAACAAAATATCTTCGTTGCGGCATCACCAATACCCCAGACTCTTGAGCAGGCCTTCCGAAGTGCAATATCCGAAGAGTGAAGAAAAGATCGCGCGCGCGATGCGCGGGACGGCGCTCGCGTGCCTGGCGATTGCCGGCCTGTGGCAAGGCGTTGTTCCGGCCGCGCGTGCCGCCGGGACGGATGCGGCCAGCAGTTGCAGCGCACTGCGCATAGTCGTGCCGTTCCCCGCAGCCGGCCCGGCGGACCTGTTGGCGCGCACGCTCGCGCAAGGCCTCCACCAGCGGCGCGGCGTCACCGTGGTGGTCGACAACAAGCCTGGCGCCAACGGCAATATCGGCATCGACGCCGTGCGCCGCGCCGCGGGCGACGGCTGCACGCTGCTGGTCGCGCCTGCCGGCAACCTGACCATCAATCCCACGCTGTTCCCCGCGCTTGCCTACAACGTGGAGCGGGACTTCCGCCCGGTCTCGCTGCTGGCGAGTTCGCCCAATGTGCTGGCGGTGCATCCCTCGGTGCGGGCCGGTTCGGTGCAGGAGCTGGTGGCGCTGGCGCAGCGCGCCAATCCGCCGCTAGGCTATGCCAGTCCCGGCGTGGGCAGTGGCCTGCACCTGGCGGGCGAGCTGTTCCGCCAGCAGACGGGCATCGCATTGCTGCATGTCCCTTATAAGGGCACCACGCAGGCGCTTAACGATGTGGTGGGCGGGCAGGTGCCGATCCTGTTCGGCACGCTGCCCACGCTGGCGCCGTTTATCCGCTCCGGCGCGTTGCGTGCACTGGCCGTCACCCAGGCCGCGCGCTCTCCCGCGGCGCCTGCCATCCCGTCCCTGGCGGAGCAGGGCGTGCGTGGCATCGAGGTCAGCTCCTGGTATGCGCTGCTGCTGCCGCGCGCCACCCCGGCGCCGGTGGCCGATGCGCTCTATGCCGACGTGCGCGCGGTCTTCGGCGGCAAGGCGGTCCGCGAAGAACTCGCGCGGCAAGGCATGGAGCCGGTCGCCGGCACGCCCGACGCGCTCGCAACGCGCATTCGCCAGGAAAGCGCGGGCTGGGCCGAACTGATCCGCGCCCACGGCATCAAGGCCGAATAACGCATGCCGGCGCGCACGCGCATCGTCCGCGCCGGCATGTCTTTCATGTAGTCCTCCACGCCCTCCGCCATTACTCCGGCGCTTCGTCCGCCACAGGCCCTTCGGCATCCAGTGCTTTCATGTTCTCCAGCAGCTTGAGCAGGTAATGCAGCGTGTGCGTGATGTCGCCCGTTGAAAAATCGGTCAGCGCCCGCTCGTAGTAGTCGCGGATCTTGGGTTGCGCCAGCTTCAGCCAGACATGGCGCCCGGTCTCCGTCATCGTGACCAGCCGCGAACGCCGGTCGCGCCCGTCCGGCGCCAGGCTCAGGTGGCCGTCGCGCTCCATGCGGCCCACCAGGCCGGACAGGTTCTGCCGGCTAACCATCAGGTAGCGCGCCAGGTCCCCCACGCTCATGCCCTCGGCCGCCTGCGGCCGCGATAGGGCGCCCAGTACCGCCCACTGCTGCGTGGTCAGGCCTTCGGCCTCGACGGCTCTTGATCCCGTTTTATGCAACATATTTGCGCATTGATACAGGCGGAAGAACAGCCTGTTTGCCATCTCCATGCGCGCCGCCGGAGCAAGATCATCATCAAAATCGGGGTTAACTATCATAACTTCCTGGGTAGTCGTACTTGCATTGGTCCAGTTGCCAGCCTAGTATACGTCAACATATTGACGTATTTAACCGCTGACGCGCGACGTTTAAGCCGCACGATAGCACCCTGGACCTGGAAGGAGAACACTGTGCAAAGACTCGAAGGCAAGACGGTCATCGTGACCGGTGGTGGTGGCGGCATCGGTGGGGCGACCTGCCGTCGCTTTGCGCGCGAAGGCGCTGCCGTGGCCGTGCTGGACCTGAACCTCGACGCCGCAGGGCAGGTCGCCGCCCGGATCCGCGAAGAAGGCGGCCGGGCCGAGGCGTTCCAGTGTGACATTACGGACCGCACCAGCGTGGATGCCGCGGTTGCCGCCACCGTGAGCCAGCTCGGCCCGGTCGATGTCCTGGTCAATAACGCCGGCTGGGACGTATTCAAGCCGTTCACCAAGACGGAACCGGCGCAATGGGAACGCCTGATCGCCATCAACCTGACCGGCGCGCTGCATATGCATCACGCCGTGCTGCCCGGCATGGTGGAGCGCAAGTGCGGGCGCATCGTCAACATTGCTTCCGACGCGGCGCGGGTGGGCTCCTCCGGCGAAGCCGTGTACGCCGCCTGCAAGGGCGGGCTGGTGTCGTTCTCCAAGACCATCGCGCGCGAGCACGCGCGCCACGGCATCACCGTCAACGTGGTGTGTCCCGGCCCGACCGACACCGCGCTGTTCGCCGACTACAAGCAAGGCGCGGGCAACCCGGAAAAGCTGATGGAAGCCTTCACCCGCTCCATCCCGCTGGGCCGCATCGGCCAGCCGGACGACCTGCCCGGCGCGATCGTGTTCTTTGCCAGCGATGACGCGGCCTTCATTACCGGCCAGGTACTGAGCGTGTCGGGCGGCCTGACCATGAACGGATGAGCGCAGCCAGCATCCGGCACCCACCACGACAACGGAGACACACCATGCCATACGAAGACATCCTCTATGAAGTGCGCAACGGCGCAGCCTGGATCACCATCAACCGCCCGGAGAAGATGAACGCATTCCGCGGGCGCACCTGTGACGAACTGATCCACGCGATCAATCGCGCCGGCTATGACCGCGCCATCGGCGCCATCGTGCTGGCCGGCGCCGGCGAGAAGGCCTTCTGCACCGGCGGCGACCAGTCCGCCCATGAAGGCCAGTACGACGGACGCGGCACCATCGGCCTGCCGATGGAAGAACTGCACAACGCCATCCGCGACGTGCCCAAGCCCGTGATCGCGCGCGTGCAGGGCTACGCCATCGGCGGGGGCAACGTGCTGTGCACGATCTGCGACTTCACCATCGCGTCCGACAAGGCCGTGTTCGGGCAGGTCGGTCCCAAGGTCGGCTCGGTCGATCCCGGCTATGGCACGGCGTTCCTGGCGCGTGTGGTGGGCGAGAAAAAAGCGCGCGAGATCTGGTACCTGTGCCGGCGCTATCCGGCCGCCGAAGCCCTTGCCATGGGGCTGGTCAACGCAGTCGTCCCGCATGAGCAACTCGATGCCGAAGTGCAGAAATGGTGCGACGAGATCATGGACAAGAGCCCGACCGCGCTGGCCATCGCCAAGCGTTCCTTCAATATGGACACCGCCCACCAGAGCGGCATTGCCGGCATGGGCATGTACGCGCTGAAGCTCTACTACGACACCGAGGAATCGCGCGAGGGCGTGACCGCCTTCCAGGAAAAGCGCAAGCCCGATTTCCGCAAGTACGCGAAGTAATCCGCCGTTGCTGGCACAAGCAACGCGGCCGCACGGCGCATCGCACCGGCGCGCCGCGCGGCAAGACATCCTGGAGACGCCATGAACCCCTATCTCGATGAAGACCTGGTCGCACTGGGCGACCATGCCCGCCGCTTCGCCACCGAACGCATCGCGCCCGGCTTCCTCGCGCGCGACCGCACCCGCGAGCTGGACCGCGGGCTGATGCGCGAGATGGGCCAGATGGGCTTTATCGCGCCCGAACTGCCCGAGCAATACGGCGGCCAGGGTTTGGGCTGCCTGGCCGCCGGCGTGATCCACGAAGAGGTGGCGCGCGCCGACCTGAGCCTTTCCTATATCAACCTGCTGGCCTCGCTGAACGGTCAGATCCTGGCCCATCACGCCGCGCCGGAAATCGCCCGTCCGTGGCTGCGGCGCCTGACGCAAGGCGAAGCCCTGTTCGCGATCGCGCTGACCGAGCCGCGCGGCGGCTCCGATGCGGCCGGCCTGCGCCTGCGCATGGAGCGCGATGGCGACCATTACGTGCTCAACGGCGAGAAGACCTCCATCTCCGCCGCCGACCAGGCGGACGCGGCGGTGGTGTTCGCGCGCAGCGGCTCCATCGAAGCCGGCGCGCGCGGCGTTTCGGCGCTGCTGGTGCCGATGGACCTGCCGGGCATCACCACCAACCGCTTCGACTGCCATGGCCAGCGCGCCATCGGGCGCGGCTCGATCTTCTTCGAGAATGTGCGCGTGCCGGTGAGCCACCTGCTTGGCAAGGAAGGCGAGGGCTTTGTGCAGGTGATGCAGGGTTTCGATTTTTCCCGCGCGCTGATCGGCTTGCAGGTGCTGGCGGTGGCGAAGGCGAGCCTGGAGGAAACCTGGGAATACGTGGCGGAGCGCCAGGCCTTCGGCAAGCCGCTGTCGGCCTTCCAGGGCGTCTCGCATCCGCTGGCGGACTACGAGACACAGGTCACGGCAGCGCGCCTGCTGTGCCTGCAGACACTCTGGATGAAAGACCACAACCTGCCGCACACCGCTGAAGCCGCGATGTGCAAGTGGTGGGCGCCCAAGCTGGCCTACGACGTGGTGCACCAGTGCCTGCTCTCGTTCGGCCACGGCGGCTATGACCGCGGCCCGATGGAGCAGCGCCTGCGCGACGTGCTGGGCTTCCAGATCGGTGACGGCACGGCCCAGATCATGAAGACCATCATCGCCCGCACGCACGCGGGCCGGGATGCGGTGCCCGCCTGACGACCGCCCCCGCCGCGACCTGACCACGACAACAACGAGGAGACACGCCATGGAATTCGACGCCGTACTGCTGCCACCGCGCCGCGCCGCCAGCATCGCGCAGGGCCTGTGGCCCGAGCGCACCATCAACGATGCGCTGGACGATTGCGTGGCCCGCTGCCCGGACAAGATCGCGCTGACCGCCGTGCAGGTGGAGAGCGGCGCGGTCACCCGCCTGACGTATCGGGAGCTGGCCACCCGCGCCGAACGCATTGCCCTCGGCCTGGCCAGGCTGGGCGTTGGCCGCGACGACGTGGTGTCCTGCCAGTTGCCGAACTGGTGGGAATTCACAGCGCTCTACCTGGCCTGCTCGCGCCTAGGCGCCGTGCTCAATCCGCTGATGCCGATCCTGCGCGAGCGCGAACTGTCGTTCATGCTCAGGCACGCGTGCAGCAAGGTGGTGGTGGTGCCAAAGCGGTTCCGCGGGTTTGACTACGAAGCGATGTTCGATGGCCTGCGCCAGGCGCTGCCGGACCTGCGGCACGTGGTGGTGATCAGCGGCAGCGGGCCCAATGCCTTCGAGGCGCTGTCGAGCGGGCCTGCCGGGGACGATGCCGGCGAGATGCCGGCACGCCATTGTCCCGGCCCGGATGACATCACCCAGCTGATCTACACCTCCGGTACCACCGGCGAGCCCAAGGGCGTGCTGCATTCGGCCAATACCCTGATGTCCAATATCGTCGCCTACGCCGGGCGCCTGCACCTGGGCGCGGATGACGTGATCCTGATGGCGTCGCCGATGGCGCACCAGACCGGCTTTATGTACGGCCTGATGATGCCCGTCATGCTGGGGGCGAGCGTGGTGCTTCAGGACATCTGGGAGCCGCGCAAGGCGCTGGACCTGATCCGGCAGGAGGGCGTCAGCTTCACCATGGCCTCGACGCCGTTTCTCACCGACCTGGCCAGGATGGTGACGGAGACGGGCGATGCGGTGCCCACCCTGCGCGCATTCCTGTGCGCCGGCGCGCCCATCCCCGGCGCGCTGGTGGAGCACGCGCGCGCCGCGCTGGGCGCCAAGGTGGTCTCGGCATGGGGCATGACGGAAATGGGCGCCGTGACCACGACCCGGCTGGAAGACGACGATGAGCGGGCCATCCACACCGACGGCTGTCCGTTGCCGGGCGTCGAAGTCCGGGTGGCCGACGCGGCAGGCGCGGCGTTGCCGCCCGGCGCCACCGGCAGGTTGCTGGTGCGGTCCTGTTCAAACTTCGGCGGCTACCTGCGGCGGCCGCACCTGAACGACACCGACGCCGACGGCTGGTTCGACACCGGCGACCTTGCTCGCATCGATGCCCGCGGTTATATCCGTATCGACGGGCGCAGCAAGGACGTCATCATCCGTGGCGGGGAGAACATTCCCGTGGTGGAGATCGAGACCCTGCTGTATCGCCACCCGGCCGTTGCGCAAGTGGCCATCGTGTCCTATCCCGATGAGCGGCTCGGCGAGCGCGCCTGTGCCTTCGTCGTACCCAGGCCCGGCCAGGAGTTCGGCATGGCGGCAATGGTGGACTTCCTGAAGGCGCAGAAGATGGCCGCGCAATATATCCCCGAGCGGCTGGTGGTGCAGCCGGCGCTGCCCGCCACGCCGGCGGGCAAGATCCAGAAGTTCAGGCTGCGGGAGCAACTCCGCCAGGCGGGGAACCCGGAGGGCGAGTCCAATGCGCGCGGATAAAGGCCACGGCAAGATGGAAGAGAACCTGATTCTCGCCGAGATCACCGGCCGCGTCGGCGTGCTGCGGCTCAATCGCCCCGGGCAGATGAATGCCCTCAACGATGCGCTGATGGATGCGCTTGGCCTGGCGCTGCTGGCATTGGATGAGAACGACGGCATCGGCGCGATCGTGATCACCGGCAATGACAAGGCGTTCGCCGCCGGCGCCGACATCGCGGCGATGCGCGGCTGGGACTATATGGACGTGTTCAAGTCCAACTACATCACACGCAACTGGGAGACGCTGCGCGGCGTGCGCAAGCCGGTGATCGCCGCGGTGGCCGGCTATGCTTTGGGCGGCGGCTGCGAACTGGCCATGGCCTGCGACATCCTCATCGCGGCGGACAACGCCGTGTTCGGCCTGCCGGAGCTGAAACTCGCGGTAATTCCCGGTGCCGGCGGCACCCAACGCCTGCCGCGTGCAATCTCCAAGGCGAAGGCCATGGACATGTGCATGACGGCGCGCAATATGGATGCGGCGGAGGCTGAGCGCAGCGGGCTGGTGTCGCGGGTGGTGGCAGCGGGCCGGCTGATGGATGAGGCGATGGCGGTGGCACACACCGTTGCGGGTTTTTCGCTGCCGTCGATGATGGCGGTGAAGGAGGCGGTCAACCGTGCCTATGAGTCATCGCTGTCGGAGGGGATGCTGTTCGAGCGCAGGCAGTTGCATGCGCTGTTCGCCACGCAGGATCTGAAAGAGGGGATGAATGCGTTCCTGGAGCGGCGGGAGGCGGTGTTCCGGCATCGGTAGGCGCGGCAAGCGCGCCGCCGCCACTGTGATTCGCATTGCCAGCGCCGCGTTCCGGGTGCGCGAATTGCAGCGCGGAACGCGTAGCGTGTGGCGGTGCCGAGGCCTCATGCGCCGTAGTAGAAGGGGGTGCGCGCGGCATCGATGCGGGGTTGGCCGCGCTCGATTGACATGTTGGCGGTCGCCTGCAGTTGCGCTTGCGCGTTTGCCGTGGCTCCGTTGGCTGATGCGGCGTCCTCCGCTTGCACCTTGGCTTCGGCTGCCTGGATGTCTCGCGGATAGTTCGCGTTGTCGCCGCGTCCCGGCTGGTAGCCCGCCTGTTCCAGCCGGATCAGGTCGGCACGAACGTCGGCGCGGCTGAGAGGCGCCTGCGCGCTTTGCGCGAAGGACAGGGTTGGCGCGGCCAGGGCGCAGGAAATCAGTACGGTGCGGATGAGTGCTTTCATGATGCGTTACCTCTTTCGGTCGGATGGCCCGCTGCCGCCGGGGCCGTGGCGCCTTCATCGACAGGATGAACAGGCTGTACCCAGTATTGGCTTTAGCCACTGACCCGAGCCTGACCATCTCATTACAGTTTCGTCATCGGTGCGCTTTGCCAGCCACCACCCAGTGCCTTGACCAGCATGACGCTCGCTATCAGTTGCCGCCGGCGCACCGCCTCGGCGGCCCGCTCGCTGGCAAGCGCTGTGCTCTCCAGCACGCTGACATCCAGATAGGCCACGGCGCCCTTGCGGTAGCGGTCCAGCCCCAGCGCCAGCGCACGCTCGGACGCTTCGGCCGCCGCCTGCTGGCTGGTGGCTTCCTCCTGCAGCGCACGCAACGCGGCGAAGTTGTCCTCCACCTCCTGGAAGCCGCGCAGCACGGTGCCGCGATAGTCGGCGGCGCTGGCGTCTAACTGGGCGCGCGCGCTGTCGGCCACCGCCTGCCGGCGCCCGCCGTCGAACAGCGTGGCGGCCAGCGCCGGGCCGATGGCCCAGAAGCGGCTTGGCGCGGTCAGCCAGCCGGCCAGGCTGGTGCTCTCCAGGCCTCCGCTCACGGCAAGCAGCAGGCTCGGGAAAAAGGCGGCGCGGGCCACGCCGATCTGGGCGTTCGCGGCCGCCACGCGGCGTTCGGCGGCCGCAATGTCGGGCCGGCGCTCCAGCAGTTGCGAGGGCAGCGCGGCCGGGATGGCTGGCAGCGCGGGCAGCGCCGCGGTGTCGGCCAGCGGCGGCAGCGAGAAGCGCGCGACGGGTTCGCCCAGCAGCGTGGCGATGGCATGCTCCAGTTGCGCGCGATTCAGGCGCAGGTCCGCCAGCTGCGCCCTGGCGTTCTCGAGCTGGGCCCGGGCCTGTGCCACGTCGCCTTCCGTCGCGATGCCGCCACGGTAGCGGTTGCCGGCCAGCTCCAGCACCGTACCGTAGGCGTCAAGGGTGCGCTGGAGCAGGTCGAGTTCCCGGTCGGTCGAGCGCAGGCCGAAGTAGTCGGCGGCCAGCTCGGCCTGCAGGCCCAGGCGCACGGCCGCTACGTCGTCGGCGCTGGCCTGGGCGCGCGCCTCGGCTGCGTCCACGCCATTGCCGATGCGGCCCCACAGGTCCGGCTCCCAGGTGGCTGTCAGGCCCAGCAGGTGGTTGGGTTCGGTCTTGCCGGCCAGCGAGCGGCCAACCACATTGGCCGAGGTATGGCTGCTGCTGATACTCGCCCCGGCGCTGAGGGTGGGAAAGTACGCGGCATGCGCGGCCCTGGCCTGGGCGCGTGCATCTTGCAGCAGGGCCACCGCCTTGCGCAGCGTCTGGCTGGAAACATCGATGTGTGCTTCGAGCGTGTCGAGCCGTGCATCGGCATATACGCGCCACCAGTCCGGCGCGATGCCCGGCGGACCGCCCGGCTGCGCGGCGCTGGCGCCGGCTTCCTTGTAGGCAGCCGGCGTGTCCACGGCGGGCGGCTGGTAGGGTGGGGCGGTGGCGCAGCCGGCCAGCAGCGCGGCCATGGCAATGGTGATGGCCAGGCTCGTTGCGTTGCGCCTGGTCTTGGGGAAACGGACGGGAGTGTGTCGTGCATGCATGCCGGGCCTACCTTGCTTTGGTGGTCAGCCTGACCACATCGCCCGCCAGCAAGCCGTCGCCGGGATTGACCACCACTTGCTCTCCGCCCCGCAGGCCTTCGGTGATTTCCACATGGGAGCCGAAGTCGCGCCCGATCGTCACGGTCCGGATTGCCAGCTTGCCGTCCGCGCCAACCACGGCCACGCAGGTGCCCTGCGCCCGGAACATCAGCGTATTGGCCGGCAGGTCCAGGCCGGCCCGTGTCCGCGGCGCGCTCAGGTGCGCCTCGGCATAGGCCCCGGGCAGGATCCGGCCGCCGGCGTTGTCCACGTCCAGTTCCACGCGCAGGCTGCGCGTGACGTGATCGATGGCGCCGGCGTTGCGCGCCACGGTGGCGGGAAAACGCTGCCCGGGGAACTGCGGCAACGTCAGCCACGCCTGCATCTGCGGGCCGACGATGCCGCTGGCGTCCTGTGGCACCTGCACGTACACGCGCAGCCGCTCGCTAGCGGAAAGGTGGAAGAGTTCGCGGCCGGGTCCGCCGGCGCTGCCGGCATCGATCAGCGCGCCGGTGTCCACATTGCGCGCTGTCACCACGCCGTCGAAGGGCGCGCGGATCTGCGTGTACGAGGCCAGTTGCGCCAGGCGCGCCGTGTTGGAGCGCGCCGAGGCCAGCGTGGCGGCCTTGGCTTGCATGTCGGCCACTTTCTGGTCGGTGTCCTGCTGGGCCACCGAGCGCGATTTGAGCAGGTCCTGCCAGCGCTCTGCCGTGCTCTTGGCCAGCGCATAGTTGGCCGCGGCGATGGCTTCGTCGGCGCGCGCCTGGCGTAGCTGGTCGCTCACCTCAGGGGCATCGATCTCCGCCAGCAACTGGCCTTGCCTGACCGGCGTGCCGATGTCGGCGTACCAGCGGCGCAGGTAGCCGTTCACGCGCGCATAGACCGGTGCGTCCTGGAAGGCGCGCACATCGCCTGGCAAGGTCAATTCCTGAACCGCTGGTGCGCTGGCGGGCCTCACCGTGGAAACGACCATGGCCATCGCTTCGGCACTGTTAACGGCCAGTGCGGCCTTGGCGTGCAGCCTGGGCACGACGCCGGCGGCCAGCGCCGCGCCGAGCAAAGCCAGCGCCAGCAGGCCGGCGCGTATGCGGCGAACCCTGGCGGTGCCGGTGGCGGACGATAAGTTGGCAGTGGGTGAAGCTTGGGAAGCGGGGAGAGTCATGCCTGACCTTTCTGTTCGAAGCTGAGGGCGGGACGCGGTGCAAGGGCGGAGGTAGGAGCGCGAGCGGCAAGCCAGCGGTGCAGCAGCGCGAACAGGGTCGGCACCAGTACCAGGGTGGCGACGGTGCCGCAGGCCAGGCCGCCGATCACGGCGCGGCCCAGCGGCGCGTTCTGCGCGCCCGCGTCGCCGGCGCCGAGCGCCATCGGGATCATGCCGATCAACATCGCCAGCGCGGTCATCACCACCGGGCGGAAGCGGCCGATGCCGGCTTGCAGCGCGGCGTCGAAGGGCGACGCGCCCCGCGCGCGCAGCTCGCGCGCCAGGCTGATCACCAGGATGCTGTTGGCGGTGGCGATGCCGATGCACATGATGGCGCCGGTCAGCGCCGGCACGCTGACGGTGGTGCGGGTGATGAAAAGCATCCACGCCATGCCGGCCAGCGCGCCCGGCAGTCCGCCGATGATGGCCAGCGGGTCGAGCCAGGACTGGAAGTTCACCACCATCAGCAGGTACACCAGCACCACCGCGATCGCCAGGCCGCCGAGCAGACCGGCGAAGGACGCGTGCATGGTCTGCACCTGGCCGCGCACGACCAGCTCGGACCCGGGCGGCAATGTCTTGCGCGCGGCGTCGACGAGGCGGCCGATGTCGCCGGCCACCGCGCCAAGGTCGCGCCCGCGCACCGAGCCGAAGATGTCGATCACCGGCTGCACGTTGTAGTGCGACACCACGCCCTGCTGGTTCGTGCGCGCCACGCTGCCCAGCGAGCCGAGCAGGTCGCCGCCGGCGCCGTCGGCGGTGGTGCCCGGGGCAGCGCCAAGGCCAAGCGGAATGTTCGATAGCGATTGCAGCGAAGCCATCGCGTACTGAGGCACCGACACCATCAGCGGATAGCTTACGCCGTTGCGCGGGTTCAGCCAGAAGTTGGGCGAAGTCTGGCTGCTGCCGGATAGCGAGATCAGCAGATTCTGCGCCACCTCGCGCTGCGATAGCCCCGCCTGCAGCGCGCGGGTGCGGTCCACCTGCACCGTCAGCGCGGGCTGGTCGTCGGGTTGCTGGATATGCACATCCGCCAGGCCAGGCACCGCGCGCAACTGGCCAGCCAGCTTCTGCGCCATCTCGCGATTGGCTGCCGGCTGGCTGCCCACCACCTGGATATCGATCGGCGCCGGCAACCCGAAATTCAGGATCTGGCTGACGATGTCCGCCGGCAGGAAGGAGAAGCTCACGCCGGGAAACGCCTTGGGCAGCAGGCTGCCAAGCCGGTCCACATAGTCCGCGGTAGCGCCGTGGCCTGGCTTCAGCGAGATCAGTATCTCGGCATCGGCCGTGCCGATCGGCAGCGCGGAGTCGTAGGTGAGGTTGATGCCGCTGACAGGCAGGCCGATGTTGTCGATGATGCCGGCCACGTGGTCCGGGCCGATGGCGGCGCGGATGCGGCTTTCCACCTCGTCGGCGATGCGCGCGGTTTCCTCGATGCGGGTACCGGTCCGGGCACGCATGTGCAGGCGGATCTCGCCGCTGTCCACGCTCGGGAAGAAATCCTGCCCGAGAAATGGCACCAGCGCCATCGACGCCGCGCAGCAGGCCAGGAACGCAGCGGCGAGCCGCCGGGGATGCCGCAACGCCGCCGCCAGCGAGGCAGCGTAGCGCGCACGCACCGCTTCGAAAGCGCGCTCGAAGCGTGACTGCAAGCGCGCGCAGGCGCGGCGCAGGCGGCCCGGCTTGCGCGTTTGCGCCGCCTCGCCGCGCATCAGGTAATGCGCGAGCGTGGGAATCAGCGTGCGCGAGAAGAAGTAGGACGCCGCCATGGCAAACACTACCGCCTCGGCCATCGGCACGAACAAATAGCGCGCCACGCCGGTGAGCAGGAACATCGGCAGGAATACGATGCAGTTCGATAGGGTGGAAACCAGGGTGGGTACGGCAATCTGTGCCGACCCCTCAAGAATGGCCTGCTCCAGCGCCTGGCCCATCTCGCGGTGGTGCGTGATGTTCTCGATCGCCACGGTGGCGTCATCCACCAGCACGCCCACCGCCAGCGCCAGTCCGCCCAGCGTCATGATATTCAGCGTCTCGCCGAGCGCGGAGAGCGCCATCAGCGCGGCCAGTACCGACAGCGGGATCGAGATCGCGATGATCAGCGTGGCGCGCCAGCTGCCCAGGAACAGCAGGATCATCAGCGCGGTGAGGCAGGCGGCGATCATTGCCTCGTGCAGCACGCCATGGATCGCCGAGGTGACAAAGACCGACTGGTCCGACACCGGCTGCACCCGCAGCGAAGGCGGCAGGCCGGCCATGACGCGGGGCAACATCGCCTTGACCTGCGCAATGATGGATAGCGTGGAGGTATTGCCGCTTTTCTCGATCTCCAGCAGCGCGGCGCGCTTGCCGTCGCGGCGTACCACGTTGGTCTGAGGCGCGTAGCCGTCGCGCACGTGGGCCACGTCGCGCACATAGACGGTGCCGCCGGGGCCGCTCCTGACCGGCAGATCGTTGAGGCCGGCCACCGTGGGCGTGCTGCCGTTCAGGTCCACCCGATATTCCAGCGCGCCGATCTTTGCGGTGCCGCCCGGCAGCACCAGGTTCTGCGCATTGATGGCGTTGACCACATCGAGCGGCGCCAGGCCGCGTGCCTGCAGCGCGCGCGTATCGAGATCCACCATCACCTGGCGCACCTTGCCGCCGTAAGGCAGCGGCACCGAGGCGCCCTGCACGGTGGCCAGTTGGGTGCGGATGAAGTTGTTGCCGAGGTCGTAGAGCTGCTGCTCGGGCAACTGGTCGCTGGCCAGTGCCAGCCGCAGGATCGGTACCGTGGAGGCGCTGTAGCTCAGGATCAGCGGCGGCGTGGTGCCTGGCGGCATATTGCGCAGCATCGATTGGGCGCCGGACGAGGTCTCGGCAATGGCGCGGTTGATGTCCGCGCCCGGGTGGAAGAAGATCTTGATCACCGCCACGCCGCTGAGCGATTGCGACTCGATATGTTCGATATCGTCCACGCTGTTGGTCAGCGAACGCTCGTAACCGGTGACGATGCGCCGGGCCATGTCCTCGGCGGACAGGCCGTTGTAGGTCCATACGACGCTGACCACCGGGATATCGATGGCCGGAAAGATATCGGTGGGCGTGCGCAGCAGCACCAGCGGGCCGGCCAGCAGCAGGCACAATGCCAGCACCACGAAGGTGTAGGGGCGGCTCAGCGCGAGCCTGACGATCCACATCGTGGGATCTCCGGAGTGATGGATGAACGGGCCGCAGCGCGCCCACTGGGCGGTTCGGCGGAAACACTCGATGGGCGGATTCTAGAAAGGGCAGGGGAGGGGAACGCTGTCGAATCCATTACGGATTTGTCATTCAAGTCCGGCGCGGCCAGCGCTATCATCCGGCATGCAAGGCGCCGCCGCATGCCTTGCCGGCACTGGTCAGACGAGGACGATCATGAGAATTCTGGTGGTGGAGGACGAGCCCAAGACCGGCGAATACCTGCGCAAGGGACTCACGGAGTCTTCCTTCGTGGCCGACCTGGCCGTGACCGGCACCGACGGCCTGCACCAGGCGCTGGAAGGCAGCTACGACCTGGTCATCCTGGACGTCATGCTGCCCGGGATGAACGGCTGGGAAGTGCTCAAGCGGCTGCGCGAGCACAAGGACACGCCGGTGCTGTTCCTGACCGCCCGCGACGAAGTGGAGGATCGCGTGCGTGGCCTGGAGCTGGGCGGCGACGACTATCTCGCCAAGCCGTTCGCCTTCGTCGAGTTGCTGGCACGGGTACGCACGCTGCTGCGGCGCGGACCGGTGCGGGAAGCCGACCGGATCGAAATCGAAGACCTTGAGATCGACCTGATCCGCCACCGCGTGACACGTGCCGGACAGCGCATCGATCTGACGCCGCGCGAGTTCGCGCTGCTGCATTTCCTCGCGCGGCGGCACAGCGAGGTGCTCAGCCGTACCCAGATCGCCTCGCATGTGTGGGATATGAACTTCGATAGCGACACCAATGTGGTGGACGTTGCGGTGCGCCGCCTGCGGGCCAAGATGGACGACGACTTCCAGCCCAAGCTGATCCATACCGTACGCGGCATGGGCTATGTGCTGGAGCGCCGGCAGCCCTGATGCGCAGGCTCTCTCTCACTACCCGCCTGGCGCTCGCCTTTGGCCTGGTCGCCGCGATCGTGTTCGGCGGCGCGGGCGCCTACCTCTATCGTGCGCTCGCCATGCAGGTGATCGAGCGCGACGATGCCGAACTGCTGCGCAAGGCGGCACGCGTGCGCAATGAACTGGCGGAACTGGACCCTGGCGCCGCCGGAGCGTGGAGGGAAGCCGCCGGCGTGGTGTCCGGCAACGACGAGTTCGCGCTGGTGGTGCACGCATCCGACGGTACCGTGCTGGTATCCGCCAATACCGGGAAGGACGCGCCGCCCGCCTTAACGCCTCTCGCCGCGGATGCGCCGCTCGACACCGCGTCGATACACACCTGGACCACGCAGCAGGGCTACTCCGCGCACGGCATCAAGGCCTTGCTGCGCGCGGGCGCCGCCTCCACCTCCGCCGCCGCTTCCACCGCCACGCCGGCGCAGACGTTCACCCTCTACCAGACCGCCATCTCCCGCACCATCATGCTGCGCGCCTACCGCGCCAAGCTGTTGCTGGCCGGGCTGCTTGGCACGGTGTCGGTGGCCGCGCTCGGCTACCTGGTGGTGCGTGCCGGCATGGAGCCACTGCGGCGCATCGCCGCCGGCGCCTCGTCGGTCACCGTGCGGCGTCTGGCGCTGCCGGTGGATCCGGAGCAATTGCCGCCCGAACTGGAGGAGCTGGCCGCGGCCTTGCAGCAGATGATGGACCGGCTGCGCGACGGCTTCGAGCGGCTTTCGCAGTTTTCGGCCGACCTGGCGCACGATTTCCGCACGCCAATCGGCAACCTGCTGGGACAGAGCCAGGTCGCGCTGGCGAGCGAACGCAGCGCCGACGAGTACCAGGCCCTGTTGGCCTCCAATATCGAGGAATATGAGAGGCTCGCCCGCATGATCGAGAACATGCTGTTTCTCGCGCGGGCGGAGAACGCCCGCGTGGCCGTCAAGCCGGCGCGGCTGGATCTGGCGCGCGAGCTGGGCGCGCTGTCGGATTACTTCGAGGGGCTGGCCGAGGCACGCGGGGTGGCGATCGCGGTGGACGGCGGCGGCGCCGTGCAGGCCGATCCGCTGCTGCTGCGGCGCGCGGTCAGCAACCTGGTGGCCAACGCCATCCGCTACACACCCGCCGGGCAGACCGTGGTGCTGGCGGCGCGTTCCTCCTTGGGAGGCAGCAGTATCGAAGTGCGCAACCCTGGCGCCGGCATCGCGCCGGAACACCTGGCCAAACTGTTCGACCGCTTCTTCCGTGGCGATCCCGCTCGCGCCAACTCAGGAGAGTCGGCAGGCATTGGTCTCGCCATTGTGAAGTCGATCATGGACTTGCACCACGGCAGCGTCGAGGTGGAGTCGGAGGTCGGGGGTACCACGGTGTTCAGGCTGTTTTTTCCTGCAGGCATTGCCGATTCCGCGCCGGTTCGGCAATACGTGTGATGTTGCGGCCCGTGCTCCTGGTATGCCCGCTTCCCGCTAGCCTCGAAGCGTGAAAGCGAAGCGCGAAACATGGCCACCCCAATAAATTCGCACCCGCCGCAAAAAAACTATTCAAAAATCAAAAAGCTTGTTGTAGAATGCGGCCTCCGTTTCGCAGAGTAGTAGCAAGTCGCAAGAAACGGAGCTTGTTCCCCGATAGCTCAGTTGGTAGAGCGCCGGACTGTTAATCCGTAGGTCCCTGGTTCGAGCCCAGGTCGGGGAGCCAAAAAGCGGGAGTAGCTCAGTTGGTAGAGCGCAACCTTGCCAAGGTTGAGGTCGCGAGTTCGAGCCTCGTCTCCCGCTCCAAAATGGCAAAATTTACCCGCCAGGGTATCGTGAGAGCGCCCGCATCAGGTCGCCTCCCAAACGAGAGGGTTCCCGAACCTCCCGTAGCTGTCAACATTCCATCTGCTACAGATACGAAACCAAATCCCCGCATCTCCTCGATATCGGGGCGGACATACTTCATCGTCGTATTAAGACTCGTATGTCCAAGCTGAAGCTGAACAAGCTTCGGGTTCTTCGTCACTCGCATCAAGTTCGTTCCGATCGTATGGCGGAAGCGATGGCAGGATGCAACTATCCCATGTGTATTTCTGAGCTCGGCGAAGACGTCACGCAGATTCCATTCGCCCATGGCTTCTCGAGTGTCAGTCCGTTTCGCCCGAGTCCGAAACGGGCCGACATTGAAGACCTTCCAGTTTGGGTTAGTTCCGCCGAGCAGCTTGAAGTATATTTTTCGATATGTTCCCAACTCGGAGAGTAAGGATTGGGGTAGGGGAATGTCGTAGGATCGCCGGGTCTTGCTGGTTTCGGATCTGAGGTGAATAGTGCGTTGTTCGACGTCTATATCAGCAGGCGGAGCCCGAGTATGCCGCTGCTTAGATTGCTGAAGGCGGATCGTGAAGCAACTCCGGGGAACACCGCTGAGCGTGGCGGTCGCAAGCGAACTCGAAAGCGCCCCTTCCACTGGCGAATTGACCCCACTCGAACGACAGTTCCTTCCCCACATCCTGGAAATCCAGGAATCGCCCCGTCACCGGCTTACCGCAAGGTTCTGTGGACGCTGATCATTCTTGTCGGCGTGCTGATCGCTTGGTCCTGCATTGGCAAGATCTCGGTCGTAGCCACAGCACCAGGCAAGTTCATCCCCGATGGGCGAGTCAAGCAGATCCAGCCGCTGGAATCGTCGATCGTGAAGGCCATTCACTTCAAGGAAGGGCAGCACGTCAGGGCAGGAGATCTGCTGCTGGAAGCTCTGCTTGCGCCCTTGGGATGAAACTGGGTCCCTGAAATGGTTTCAGACTGGCTTGCCAGTTGGTGATGTCGTGTAAGTTGTTCGCTATGCGCAGGATTACCGGAACTCCCTGAGTCTGTATGCCTCCGATATGTAGGAGTTCGGAAAGATGGCCACATCCGAATCCCTTATCGGATGCCGCTAATAGCTCCGAAATCCTGTCCATTTCACCGGTTGGAAGGATGGACGATGACGTGCTCGTCAGTCCAGCTCACTTGGCTCGGTACCGAATGCCGGGGATGCTGTCTGGGATCCGCTGCGGCCCTGTGGGGCATACTAGCTGGCTAGATCGCAGTCAAGCCAGTTGAATCCGCAACCCATCCCGGCCGTAGAGCGTAGCGAGCCGGCAATGGCCGCTTTCGAGGTATATAACGCCAGGCAATCGCTACTGCGGAGCCAAGGGGCCAAACCAATAGGAGGCGGTAACGCCGCCATCCATCAAGAAGTCGCTGCCGGTAAGGAAGCCGCCGTCAGGCCCCATGAGCAGCGCCGCGACATTCGCGACCTCATCGGGCGTGCCAGCTCGCTTCGCCGGGCAGCCGGCGATCATGCTGCGGTATCCTTCGCCACGCGGACCGGACAATTCGTCCTTCGCGAGCGGCGTGATGATGATGCCGGGGCTGATCGTGTTGACCCGCGCACCGCGCTTGCCCCAACGAACGGCCTCGAACATCACACGCAGCGCATTGCCACGCTTCGAGAGCTGATAGGCGTGAAGGGAATCCTTCACCTGGTTGGGCTGAAGCAAGGGCAGCTTCAGCAAATCCTCGACAGGTGTTGACGCGAGCGCCTTGTTTTCGTCGATTGTTAGCGGCGGCAGCCGGTGTCCTGACTGCGACGCGATGACAATTCCGGAACCGCCTTCCGCGATCACCCTGCCGAACTCTTCAAGAATGACCGCCGTGCCGTAGAGATCGACTTTCAGGATCGTCTCCGGCGAGGCTTGCGATGGCGAGACGCCCGCCGCCTGGATGAGACCGTGGACCTCTCCTAGCGACGTAGCTTTTGCGACCAAGGCTTCGATGGACGCACGCGATGAGATATCGACGGTTGTCGTCGTCACGTCGAACCCGGCTTCGCTCAGCGTCTTCGCGGCCACATCGGCATTTTCTTGCCGCAGGTCAGCGAGCAGGAGATGCTTGCCGGCGCCGACCCGGCGCGCGATGGCCTGCCCGATTGATCCAGGCCCGATGACAACGATGACTTTCTGCATGGTGTTGTGTCCTTCTATCTGATTCAGCGATCGCTGACGCCGATGCTGCTGCCAACGTAGAGCCCGGGCGTGGTCGCAATCTTGGCGATCAGCCCTGACAGGCTATCGAGAGAGATATCGTGACCCTGGAACGGTTCGCCCTTCTGCGTGATGGTGTATCGCCCTCCAGGATCGTGCGTGAACCAACCCGGCCGCAGGATCGTATAGTCGAGATCGGACGCCTCGATCTGCGCGGCCGAGTCCCGGTAAGGGTCAAGAATGCTGCGATATTTCTCGCCCGGCACTTCGCTGTAAATCCCCATCGAGCTGATGAAGATCAGCCGCTTCAAACCGACCGCGTGCATCGCGTCGACAATGCTTCGCGCCTGCCGGGCCATGTCCCCCGACAGGTTCGCGTAGACGACATCCTGGTCCTGCATTGCGGAGCCCAATGCGGCCGTGTCGAGAACATCCCCTTCGATGATGGTCACGCGGACCGGGTCAGGGTTTTCAAGCCGCCTGGCCGCGCGTAAAAAGAGCGTCAGCGAGACGTCCGCGCGTTCAAGCAGAAGGCGCGTCGTATTCCGCGCCAGGCCGCCATTGGCTCCAAGGATCAGTATTCTTGTCATTCAGGCAATCCCCAGTCGACTTCAAAGTTCCTGAGCCGTGGGGCGGAACAGGATTTCGTTCACGTCCACGTCTTCAGGCTGTTGTATCGCGAAAGCGACCATCCTTGCAAAGCTGTCTGCCGGAATGGCGAACTTCTCGTAAAAGTCGGCGATGCCCGCCGCTACATCGGCTTCGGTGACGCTCTGGGGCAGTTCCGACTGCACCGCGCCCGGCGAAATGATCGTCGTGCGGATGTTGTGAGGCTTCACCTCCTGACGCAATCCCTCGGAGAGCACCCGAACCGCTGTCTTCGTGGCGCAGTAAACAGCGTTGTTCTTGCCGACCTTATGGCCCGCGACCGACGACACGTTGATGATGTGACCGCTTTTCTGGCGCGTCATATGCGGGAGCGCCGCGGCGATGCCATACAGCACGCCCTTGATATTGACGTCGATCATCCTCTCCCAATCCTCGATCTTTCCGCGCTCCAGAGGCGAGTGCGGCATCAGACCGGCATTGTTGATGATGACGTCAATGCGGCCGTGGGTCTTCACCGCCCAATCGACGAGCGCCTTGACCTGTTGGGCATCAGTGACATCCGTCTCGACTGCCGCGTCTTCGGGGAGCTCGAGTTCGGCGGCCAACGCCTTCAGGCGATCGACGCGACGAGCGCCGAGCACCAGCTTTGCGCCGTCTGCCGCCAGGCGGCGAACGGCTGCTTCACCAAGGCCGCTGCTTGCGCCGGTGATGACAATAACCTTGCCTGCGATGTTCTCTGACATGGTCGTCCTTTCTGCGCAAATCGCGCGATTAATGGAGAGGGCTACTTTCCGACGCGCGCTTGCAGATGCGCCGGGTAACGGTCGCCCTGGACAGCAATGGTCGAGAGCGCTGAATCAATGTCGCGCAGGTTGTCGGCGGATAACTCGACGGCGGCCGCGCCGATGTTTTCTTCCAGTCGATGCAGCTTCGTCGTGCCGGGGATCGGCACGATCCAGGGCCTTTGCGCCAGAAGCCACGCAAGCGCGATTTGCGCGGGCGTCGCATTCAGTCCGGTCGCGATCTGCTTCAACACGTCAACCAGGCCCTGGTTGGCCTTGCGGTTTTCTTCCGAAAAACGCGGCACCACATTGCGGAAGTCGGACTTGTCAAAGCTGGTGCTCTCATTGATCGCGCCCGTCAGGAAGCCCTTGCCAAGCGGGCTGAACGGCACAAAACCAATGCCCAGCTCTTCGAGCAGCGGCAGAATCTCCTTCTCGGGCTCGCGCCACCACAGCGAATATTCGCTTTGCAACACAGCGACCGGCTGCACGGCATGAGCGCGACGGATCGACTGCACACCTGCTTCCGACATGCCGAAATGCTTGACCTTGCCTTGCTGGATCAACTCTTTGACGGTGCCCGCGACGTCTTCCATTGGAACGTTCGCATCGACGCGGTGCTGATAGAAGAGGTCGATGCGATCGGTCCGCAGCCGCTTCAGCGCAGCGTCCGCCACTTCGCGGATGCGCTCCGGTCGGCTATCCTGGCCCTTGCTGGCGTCGCCATCCTGGAAACCGAACTTCGTCGCGATAACGACCTGGTCCCGAAATGGCTGCAGCGCCTTGCCCAACAACTCTTCGTTGGCGCCTTGCGCATAGGCTTCGGCCGTATCGAAAAATGTCACGCCGCGTTCGAACGCGGTGCGGATCAGCTTGAGCGCGTCGGTCTTGTCGGCGGCGGGACCGTAGCCATAGCTGAGTCCCATGCAGCCAAGACCGAGGGCAGAGACTTCGAGGCCGCTTTTACCGAGAATTCGCTTTTGCATATTTAACTCCTTGCATGTGATGGTGAGGCACAGGTCAGGCGTGCTGTTCGTGGCCGGTTCCCCGGGCGCCTTGCACCTCGATTTTTGCCGCTGCCGTTTCAATCTCCCGCATATCGTCCGCTGTCAGCAGGACGCTCGCCGAAGCCAGGTTCTCGTCAAGCCGATGCAGCTTTCGGGTTCCGGGGATCGGCACGATCCAGCGCTTTTTGGCAAGGAGCCATGCCAGCGCGATCTGTGCGGCAGTCCCCTCTTTTTTGCTCGCGATCTCGTTTAGCAGGTCGACGAACGCCTGATTGGCCTGCATCGCCTCAGGGGTGAAGCGCGGAAACCAGGACCGGACGTCGGATTTATCAAAGCCCGCCTTGGGATCGACCATGCCGGTCAGAAAGCCCTGACCGAGAGGACTCCAGGGCACGAAGCCGATGCCCAGTTCCTCGCATGCCGGGAGCACTTCGGCTTCAACGTCGCGGGCCCATAACGAATACTCGTTTTGCACGGCGGCAACCGGGTGCACCGCATGAGCCCGGCGAATCGTCGCGGCTCCAACCTCCGAAAGCCCGAAGTGCCTGACCTTTCCTTCAGCAATCAGATGTGCATCGTTTCGTGCCCTTATGGTTTAGCGGTCGATCGCCGCATCCAGGGAAGCCGACAGCGGCGCGCCCTTGATGTCGATCGTCTCGAAGGCGTTGTCGATCTCGCGCAGGTCGTCCGGCGTCAGCACAAGGTCGGCGGCCGGCAGGTTGTCATCGAGGTGCTCGATCTTTGTACCGCCGGGGATCGGCACGATCCAAGGCTTCTGCGCGAGCAGCCAGGCCAGCGCAACCTGAGCCGGCGTGCTGTTTTTGCGGGCGGCCAGGTCCTTCAGAAAGTCGACGACCTTGAAGTTGGCCTCCATGGCTTCGGGCGTGAAGCGCGGGAAATCCTTGCGCAGGTCGTTGGCATCGTCAAACTTCATGCCTCGCGTGATCTTGCCGGTCAGGAAACCCTGGCCGAGCGGGCCCCATGCAACGAGGCCAATGCCCAGCTCCTCGCAGAGAGAAAACTTCGTCAGCTCAGGCTCGCGCATCCAGAGTGAGTAATGGTCCTGAATGGCCGTCACCGGCTGCACCGCGTGTGCTTTGCGGATGTTTGCCGCGCTTGCCTCCGACAAGCCGAAGTGCAGGACCTTTCCTTCGGCGATGAGATCTTTGACAGCACCAGCAACGTCCTCCATCGGCACGTTCGGGTCAACGCGGTGCTGATAAAGGAGGTCGATATGATCGGTGCGCAGGCGTTTAAGGGAAGCATCGACCACCGCGCGAATATGCGAGGGCCGGCTGTCGAGTCCGGTCAATTCGCCCTTCTCATTGATCGCGAAGCCGAACTTCGTGCACACCAGTACCTGGTCACGGACCGGCTGCAACGCCTCTCCGACCAGATCTTCGTTGATGAAGGGGCCATAGCCTTCGGCTGTGTCGAACAGCGTTACACCGCGATCTACGGCCGAGCGGATGACCTGCAGCGCTTCACTGCGCTCCGTTGCGGGCCCGAGTCCGAAGCTCAGGCCCATGCATCCGAGGCCGATAGCAGAGACTTCCAGCCCGTTCATTCCGAGAATACGCTTCTTCATGACCCAACTCCTTGATCGCTTACGGTCACGCCGGCCAGGTACTGCTCGTCTGTGACCTTTTCCATCCAGTCGACCGGGCTGCCGTTAAGCTTTTCAGCGATAGCGATGTGCGTCATCGCCGTGATAGCAGTCGCGCCGTGCCAGTGCTTTTCGCCGGGTGCGATCCAGACGATGTCGCCAGGCCTGATCTCCTGAACTGCGCCGCCCTCGTGCTGCGCCAAACCGAGGCCTGCGGTCACGATCAGCGTCTGACCGAGCGGATGTGTATGCCAGGCAGTCCGCGCGCCCGGTTCGAACGTCACCGTCGCGCCGCCAATCCGGGCCGGCTGCTCGCCTGCGAATGGTGCATCGACTCGCACTGTTCCCGTGAAGTACTCCGCGGGCCCTTGCGCCGAAGGCTGCGAGCCGCTTCTTGTGATTTCCATGGACGCTCCTTGGTTTGGTATCTCGACCTTCAATTTAGCAACGCGTCTTCCCGCGATAAAGAGCTAGAATCCGCATGATGCTAGAAGGCAGGCTTATAAATGGCGCATTCCGACCTCTCCGATATCACCGCGTTTCTGGCCGTCGCACGTGATGGCAGCTTCACAAAAGCCGCCGCGAAGCTCGGCGTTTCGCAGTCTGCGCTCAGTCAGACTGTGCGCAATCTGGAAGCCCGGCTCGGGCTGCGGCTTCTGACTAGAACCACCCGCAATATTTCGCCGACGCAAGCGGGCGAACGGCTGATCCAGTCGGTCGGCCCCCGCCTGGATGAGATCGAGGCCGAGCTGAGTGCGCTCACCGCTCTGCGTGACACGCCGGCTGGCACGGTGCGCATCGCCGCTGGAGAACACGCCGCAGAACTCCTGCTGTGGCCGGTAATCGAACGGCTTCTGCCTGACTATCCGGACATCACGATCGAAATCGTTGTCGACAACGGACTCACGGACATCGTTGAACAACGGCTCGATGCAGGTGTGCGGCTTGGCGAGCAGGTTGCCAAGGATATGGTCGCGGTTCGCATCGGCCCCGATGTGAGCATGGCCGTGGTCGGCACGCCGGAGTATTTCGCGAGGCACTCGAAGCCGAAGACGCCGCAGGACCTGACGGCACACAACTGCATCAACATCCGGCTGCCAACGGCCGGTGGCATTTACGCGTGGGAGTTCAGGAAGGGAGGACGCGAACTGAACGTGCGCGTCGAAGGGCAACTCGTATTCAATACGGCGACGATGGCCGTCAAGGCCGCACTTGCTGGCGTCGGCCTCGCCTTCGTTCCCGAACAGCGGGTGCAGTCGCAACTCGCGAGCGGGGAGTTGCTGCGCGTGCTGTCCGACTGGTGTCCGTCGTTTTCCGGTTTTCACCTGTACTATCCGAGCCGCCGGCAACCGACTCCTGCGTTCGTCGTCGTTGCTCAAGCGCTGCGTCAAGGCGCGTAGGCTTCACGCATCAAATATAGCGCGGTCGTCCAAGAGCGCCTTGAGCGTCCGCTTTCAGAGGCCAAGCTGCCTGCCGGATGTCGAATAGGTGATGTGAGCGAATAACGGTTCGTGGCGTGCGCCGTGACAAGGCGGCGCTTTTCCAGTGGGTGAAAGCCCCACCCGGCAACCGCTCCAGCCGGAAGCAACCGGAGCAATCGTGGAGGTAACGAAGCGGTTGAGGCCTTCGGTGAAGCGTGTCACGAAATACGGTGACAGCGCGAGTGTGCAGGCCGTAATGCGAGTGAACGCCGAGCAAGCCTCGAAAACGTCGATGCGCAGGCCGACCCGACTGCCATATCGGGGAAGGCTGATACGGCTGGGTGAATGAGCAGGCAGGACGCCCAGTCGCTGCGCCGGGGTAGTGGCGACAGCATGTACACAAGGAATGCGCACGCAACACGGGAAGCCCCCTGGCGTGGTCAGGGATGACCAACCGGACGCCGGTGAGGGACAGGCCGGGCGCCTTGGGGTGACGGAGAGGCCCGTATTGCTGCTGAAGCCGGTGTAATGCTGGTGGAGGGAAGGGGCCTCAGTTCAGGACAGACGCAATACGTAGCGAGGGCGCGGAGATTGGGCAACCTATCAACTCCGATCAGTGTTCAGAAGCTGCAGATGGCGTTACACGCGAAAGCGAAGGCAGAAGCCGGGTACCGCTTTTATGCTCTGTACGACAAGATCAAGCGATGATGGAGGTGGAGGAGCGGCTGCACCGAGGGCAAACGGACATTGTCGACGCCGACCTCGCGGACTACGTCGGAAGTACTCCACACGCCGAATTGATGCTGTCGCTCGCGCGACGCATCGTTGATCGGCGCGTGCTGCATCTGATCAGGATGTGGCTGGAATGTCCCGTGGAAGAAACCGATACCCGAGGCCGGAAGAAACGTACGACGGAGGCCCGGGACAGCCGGCGCGGCATTCCGCAAGGTTCTCCCATCTCACCCTTGTTGGCGAATGTTTACATGCGCCGGTTTGTGTTGGCATGGAAGAAGCTCGGGCTTGAGCGCAGTCTTGGCAGCCGCATTGTGACTTACGCGGATGATCTTGTGATCCTGTGCAAGCGGGGCAAGGCGGAAGAAGCCTTGGTGCGAATGCACGAGATCATGGGAAAGCTGAAGCCGACGGTCAACGAGGAGAAAACGCAAATCTGCAAGGTTCCGGAAGGCGAATTCGACTTCCTGGGTTACACGTTTGGGCGGATGTACTCTGCAGTGACCGGGCGGGCCCGTATGGGCATGCGTCCGTCGACTCAAGCCGCGCAGAGCAATTCGGAGTTGAAGGACGGAAGTTGCCGGCCGAGGACCGAAAGCCATGTGTGCATTGAAGGTGCCTCATTAGGCGCTCCGCAGCGAACATCGTTGTTGCCCCCGTTTTGGCGCGGTCTCGCCAAACGAAAGACACTAGAGATTAAGGGAAAGCCTATATACGAAAAAGGCCTCGCCTCGTAGCCTTGCAAGCGTGGCCTTGTTGCGCGAGGTCCTGCCGATTGAGGGCCGATGCAGCCGTCGTTTGGCAAAAGTCACTGCGCGAAGTCGGGGAAGTGTCGCCCCTTAGAGGGGACTCATCCCTCGATTTTTCGGGATTATTCGGATGTTATCAGTAATCAACGCTAGGCAACTGCGTGAACATGGTTGCCCGCAGTCAGACCGCCTTGTGCAGCAGGTCGGGAATATCGCGGAACGATTCGTTGCTGAGCACTGGAAGAAAATGCTTGTGGTACTGCAGGCGGTACTTTGGTGTACTCCCCGCTCGCTTTACCAGATGCTAGTCAGCACCAGCGGCCGGACGGGTGCAAGAAGCGCCTTGCCGGGCCCACGCCAGACGCAAAATCCACAAACTGCATGCGGTGCACCCCAAAGCAGACGCCAAACAAGCGCTGGCGCGCATCGGCGATCACGCCGAACTCTTGCTTCGATAACTGAAATGCCTGTTTTGCGAAAGCTACTTCTACTGCTCGTATTGCTCGCAACGCTTATAGGTATGTCTGGGGCTCGCGCGACAGTAATCAATTGCAGTGCTGTAAGTTCGCCGAATGCATCAGTCAATTTGAGTTCAGCCAATTTCCCGCGGGATGCAGCGATTGGCAGCGCCTCCTCGCCAATCACCGTTACGCTTACTGCGCAATGCGCCGCTGACCCTGTTGCCGACCGTGATCTGTACCTAACGTTCACACAGACCCCAGCCACCCTTGTTTCAGGCTACAACGACGTCTATCCAACTAATCTGGCAGGTGTCGGAGTTCGCTATACGGTCGCAAGCGGAGTGGAAACCGGACCCGTCATCGCTCCACCTGGCTGCAGTAAGACGGTGACTTTCCCAACAACGCTGAAGCCGGGCGGGCAAATCGTGTGCCATTATCTCATGGGAACGGGGACGTACACTTTTACGCTGACGATCCAGGCACAACTCATCAAGACCGCAAGCTCCACAGTGGGAACGTTAGCCACCGTACCGGCCGTATCGGTTACGGGAGCGATTAACAATCAGGCCGGATCGTTCAACTTCGGAAATGTGTTTAGTGGCGTGGCGAGCGGCACGTTTTCTAACCTCGCTTGCCTCACACCCGACGTAGCGGTCACCTTGGGCAGTCACCGGGCATCCGAGATGTCGGGGGTGGGCTCGACAACCTCCTCGACCGGATTCCAGATTGCTTTGAATGGATGTCCTGCCGGCCTGAACATCATTCGGTACGAAATTGATCCTGTCACGTCAATCGTGGCGGGCACCGGCCAATCGGTCGTGACGCTGGATGCGGGCTCGAATGCGACGGGCGTTGGCGTGCAACTGCTGGATGGCAACGGCAGCCCATTGGCGCTTGGCGCGAAAATGGCTTTCAACGGTTACAACAGCAGCACCGGAGGCAGCTACACGATTCCCCTCAATGCGCGCTATTACCAGACCGGACCGTCCATAGGCGCGGGCAAGGCCAATACTGAAATGACCTTCCTGATGAACTACCTGTAGGCGGCTACCCGTGTACCGTTCCGGTTGCATCAACGCCGAACGAAGGGAAAATCAAATACTTGAGCACGCCGTCGAGCAGGATCATCCGATACGGGGGAGGGCAAGGACTTCCACTGCGCGAGCAGCCTCACCCGTTACGTTTCGAATGGCATCTGACCAATTGATTCGAACCCGGCAGGTAGCGCCATCAGACCATTCGTCGCTGGCAGGAAGTGAGGGCTGTTTGCAGACAAGGTTGGTGGGGAAAACGCCGGCGCAAACCGCTACTCGCTGGTCGAAACCTGCAAGGCCAACGGCATTGACCAGCACCAACATCCCGTCGCCCTCTTCAAAGCACTGCCGCTGCCGGAAACCGCTGACGACTACCAGGCGCTGTTGCCGTGGAATTTTACGTCGCCAGCGCGTCATTCAGCACCTGAAGACTCTTTCGATCAAGCTTTACGTTTACGTATTTGACTGGATGTCATCTCGAATCAACACTAGGCATTTGCGGCGATCATGTTCCGGGCAGTCGTACCGTCGGGTGCAGGGTATTCTGAATGTCACAAAGCAAATCATCGATGCGTGTCGGAGAAGAGCGCTGCCAGTGGGTGCGCTAGTGGTGCTTCGTCTACCTGCACGTCCTCCGCCGGAAGCCTTGGAGCAATGTCCACTAACATAGGGAAAAATCACGCTGCCACCGAATCCGATTGTCGGCGCAACCATCGCGGGGATATCTGGCTCATTTGACGGCCTGTTCATGCATCAGGGCATTGACTGCGGTATCAACGTATTTACCTCGGTGTCCCTTAAAATGCCTGGGGCAGGGGCATCGGGCGTCGCGCATTTATCCAACCAATAATCCGGGGATCGATTTTCGGGTCTATTGGCTTGGCGTGGACAAGCCGCGCGCCAGCACCGCCGCCGCGCGACTGCCCTCGGTTTCCAGATCACCCCAACCGTTCAGCTAGCTTGAAAAACCGTACTGCCCTAATTGTTTCTCAGGAGGAGCCCTGTCCAGGGTGGACGCCGCCTGCTTCGGCAGCGCTGTCCATGCACGTCCGCCGTGAGTCGAAGCATCCCTGGGGTCGCTCCTGGTCCGCAAGTGCAGGTTGGGATCGGTCGGCATTGTTGCGTAGCCATCTGCACTCACACTTGATTCGGGCCGCAGAACGGGCCTCGGACATGTGCCTTGCAAAGTGTGTCTGAAGCTTGCGGAAGTCCGCGCGGCGCGGGAATGCGTCAGGTGTGCACATGATGCATAATCAATTACGTTAACTTTTCAATACGCTTCGGGCGCTGATTTGGCGCTACCGGCGAGAAAGAGGAAACGATTATGCTTCCAGCTTGGTTGTCCGGACGGGACAAGCTGGTTCCCAGCCGCTTGCTGGGGGCCGTCGCGGTGCTGCTGGTCGCGGTGATGAGCTGTTTCCTCGCGCTTTATGGCCACAGCCTGTATCTGCGCATATTGCAGGAACGCATGTCCGCCGATCGGCTTCACGCTATTGCAAGCCATGAGACCAAAGCCAGGCTGGATTATTTTGCCTGGAGGATGGCCCAGATCAGCCGTCAGCCCTACGGTTTCGAACACGCGGTTGAGCCAGTCAGGCATATCGAGGCCAGTTTGTCCCGCTTGCCGGCTCAATCCGTCTCAATCATCGGTTTTCCGTCGCCGATCATGCCGGCTACCGTGCTTCTCGGCCGCAAAATGTCCCCCGAGGCGGCCAGCGAACTCGGTCCTCTGCTAGTCAGGTTTGTCGTTTTTGATCGGGAGTACTGGGGGCGGCAGGCTTTCGTGGGGAGTCGTTCATCCATCGTCCTGGCCGACGGCAGCATGGCATTCATGACGCCGCAGATCACCGCGCCGGCGCCATCCGGTGGCGGCAACGTATCGGACCTGATCGGAGCCCTGCTAGGGCCGCTGATGGCTCGTCATCGGGAGGCGCTTGCCGGACAAGGGGATGCGGAACCGCTGTGGACGGTTCCATATCTCGATATGTTCACCGGCCAGACGGTGATGAGCTGCTTCACGTCAGTCAGGGACGATCGCGGCCAATTGATCGCCTTTATTGCCAGCACCATACCGACGCGGCAATTGCTGGGCGAAGTCAGCATGTTCGGCGATAGTCCGCGGGTACCCGAGCGGACGGTGGCCTTTTTCGACGAGTTTGGACGGCTGCTCTACCGTAGCGATGGCATGCGCGCGTTCGATTTGGCAGGACTGTACGCGCGTATCCCGCGCGAGGTGAAGCCCGGCGGCAGAAATACTGCCTATTGGTTCGAGCAAGGCAGCCTGATGATGGGCAGTATGGCGAAGGAACATGGCTGGCGGGCGGTCTACGCCTATCCAATCTCCCAGGCGCTGGCCGATCACAGAAGGGCGGTGGTCATTGCGCTTGGACTCTATCTCTTCGGTGTTGTCGCGGTATGGGTAGGCGCGGCTACGCTAAGGCGACGCGTGCTGATCCCCCTTCAGCGAGACGCGGAGCGGGTGGAGGACAGCGAACGGATCTGCCGCACCTTGATCGATACCGTGCCAGTGGGGTTGCGCGTGGTGCGGTTGTCAGATGGAGAGGTGCAAGCCGAGAACAGCGTGGCCGAGCAGATCCTGCCAATGGACACCATGTCGGATGGCCATTCCTGGCTGGACGGCCTGCGAGGCCAGCCGGCCGATCTGCCTGGCCGGCTCGATATCAATGTCATGTCGGATACTGGGGCCGTACGTGACATTCGGATCGTGGCCCGGCGCGCGCGCTATTGCGGTAGCGATGTGCTGCTTTGTGCCATTGGTGACCTGAGCCAGGAGATCGAGCTCAGGCGCGCCATGCAGCGGGCGAGGCAGCTTGCCGATGAAGCGAACGCGGCCAAGTCAACGTTCCTGGCCATCATGAGCCACGAGATTCGTACACCACTGTACGGGATGCTCGGTACGCTGGAGCTATTGTCCCTGACCGAACTCGATTACCGCCAGCGGCAGCAGCTCGCAACTATCCAGTCGTCGTCCCAGGCCCTTCTGCAAATTCTGAACGACTTGCTCGACTACTCCAAGGTCGAGGCCGGCCAACTCGATCTGGATGCCGTGACATTCGACCCCGTGGATCTGGTTGAGGCATCGGTTCGCATGCAGTCGCCCATCGCGCTTCGCAAGGGGCTTGCGTTGACGTGCTATGCGCAGGCAGACCTGCCGTGCTTCGTTGGGGACCCTGGACGGGTGCGCCAGGCGCTCGACAATCTCCTTGGCAATGCACTCAAGTTCACATCCAAAGGCCGCGTAAGTGTGCGGGCTTTTCTGTCCCCTGTGGCCGAGGCGAAGCCTGGTACTGCCTGCCTGGTCATGGAAGTGATCGATACGGGTATCGGTATTGCGCCGGACATGCAAGCTCAATTGTTTGAGCCGTTTGTCCAGGGTGAAGCGGCAACCGCTCGCCGCTACGGTGGTTCGGGGCTGGGGTTGTCCATCTGCCGCAGGCTTGCCCTGCTGATGGGGGGGGACGTGACGCTGCGGAGCGTGCCAGGCCAGGGCAGCCGTTTCGCGATCTCGCTGTATCTGGACTTGGGCGGGCCGCGCCAGCCGGCCGAGCCGGAGCTGCCCCCGGTCGCGGTGATGGCGGATGACGACGACTCGCTGCGTGACTGGAAGGCAACTGTCGAGGCGGCAGGCGGCCGGGCCGTCGCCTGCCCTTGCGGCTCGCCCGAGCCGGGCATGGTTCTGCTCATGGCCGGTTGCTGGCAGGCGGTCGTCCCGGCTGGCTATGCCGGCGTCGTGCGGATCCGCGCGGACGGGCCGCTGGAGCCCGAGCGGTGCGCCGACGCCTATGTGGTCAGTGCCTATCATCAGCGCGGAATCCAGCGCGCGTTATGCTTGGCCGCAGGCATGCCGCTGCATAGTGCGCCGCTTGAGCTGGCATCGCCGCCCTCTGCGGCGCAACTGGGCCTGCGGACACTTGTAGTTGACGATCATCCCTACAATCGCAGGTTGATCCAGGAGCAATTGGAGCAGCTTGGCTGTCGGGTGGAGGTGGCGGGTAACGGCCAGGAAGGGCTGGCCGCTTGCGGGCAAGCGGAGTTCGACGTCGTGCTGACCGATGTGCATATGCCGGTGATGGATGGCTACGCGTTCAGCCGGCGCCTTCGCGAGCTTGGCGTTGCAGCCCCGATTATCGGGCTGACCGCCAGCACCGCGGCTGGCGAAGCCGAGCGTTGCCTGGCGGCAGGAATGGACCGCTACCTGTGCAAGCCAATCTTTCTGTCGACATTGACGGAGTGCCTGCGCGCGGCACTGCCCGAACGTGCGGCGGAATTTGTACCGGGACATGGTTCACCGGCCCAACCCATGCTGGCGGGCAGTGATGGGGAGGACACGCGCGCGCTGTTTGCCCGCACCATGCGCGAGGATCTGGATGCGATTTTCCGGGCAATCGACCGTGGCGAACTACGCAAGGTCAGGCAGCACGCGCACCGCATGCGTGGCCCGATGTCCCAGGTCGAAGGCGGCGAGGAAGTGGTTGAGATATGCCGGGCACTGGAGCTTGACGCGCAGCAGTCGCTTGATGCGGCACAGGCGCACGTCGATGACCTGAAGCTATATCTCGAAGCTTACCTGGAGATGGAGGGGGAGTGGATGGATCGCAACAATTCCCGCGGGATAAGCGCATGAGTTTGAGGCTTAACCTGACGCTTGGCGATCCAGGATAATGCAGGCTATCAATAGGAGATAACGTAATTTTTTAAGGAAGAATCTCAGGTAAGTCCCCACGATTCGGCACGGAAACCCGACTGCAAAAGGGGATGACGATTAGACTATTTACTGCCGGCGATTATCCGGAAGAACTCAACGGCATCGTCCGGGATGCTGGTATCCGACACGTGGCATCACCCGCCAGTTGGCTGAGATTGCCAATGGCCTTCTCAGCGGCGTAGCAATGGCGGCTGCGATAGCTCTCGTCCGCCACTTCTGGCTTGCAGGAATTGCGATCTCGTCGCATTCCGCTATCGCCCCCCCGACTGTATCAATGACGTCAAGCTCACCCGATTCGATTCACGGATAGTGTCGGCCATGGCTTTTCGGCGTGCGGCTTCGTGGCGTTTTCATTTCTGTGACATTTCAATTCTTCCCAGGCCACACATCTGCCGGAAACCGCTACTCAAGAAAATAGACGCCGAAAAATAAGGAATGCCTTATTCATAGGAATGGTCCCATTGGATAGCATTCAATTGTTCTGCGGCGACGCGTGACGTATATCACACGAATACCCGCTGAGCGGAGGGTCGAGGCAACGTTCTCACGCCGAGTACGGCTTTGATTCACAGTCTATTCAACTCAAGAAAACAATCCATCATGAAAGCTAAGCTTCTCACCGCTCTGATCGTTGCCGGCACCGCCTTGGGCTCGCAGTTCGCGCACGCCGCACCCGACGGCACCATCACCTTCAAGGGCCAGGTTACCGACACAACCTGCACTATCACCACCGGCACGGCAGGCAGCTTCACGGTGACCATGCCGACTGTTTCGAAGGCCAACCTGGCAGCGAACGACCAGGTTGCTGGTACGACCGGGTTTCAGATTGCACTGACCGGTTGCTCCCCCGCCACCGGCAACGTGCACAGCTATTTCGAAGCTGGCGCGAACCTTAACCCGGCCACGGGACGTCTGGTCAATACCGATCTCGTCCCCAGTGGCGGCGCCGCCAACGTCGAGGTTGGCCTGCTGAACCCGTCGGATGGCTCGACTATCACGGTTGGCGCACCGGATTCCACGCAGAATTCCAAGTCGTTCCCCATTCAGGCTAATGGCACGGCCCTGCTGCAGTACGCCGCTCAGTACCACGCCACGGGCGGCGCCGCCGCAGCAGGTACGGTTACCTCGACCGTGACTTACACCCTCGCTTACCAATAAGGCGATAGGTGGGATGGCGCGGCTTTGATGCGCGCCATCCATTTCTTCTCCAATGTTTAAGTTTGAAGGTTGACCATGAACACGAGGCGAATGACCCAATCCGTGCTGGCCACGGGGCTACTTGCGCTGGGCCTTGGCGGAGCACTGAGCGCGCATGCCTCGGTGGTCGTCGGTGGAACCCGTATTGTCTACAACGCGCAAGAGCGCGAAGCCACAGTTAGGCTAACCAACGAGGGCAAGATGCCCGCGCTGACGCAGGCATGGATGGACAAGGGCGATCCCAGGGCCGCGCCCTCCGCCATAGATGTGCCTTTCACGGTGACCCCTCCGGTCGCGCGCATCGATCCTGCAAAAGGCCAGACCCTGCGTATTCTCTACACCGGTGAACCTTTGCCGCAAGACAAGGAGTCGGTATTCTGGCTCAACGTCCTGGAAGTTCCGCCCAAGACGACTGGCGACGAAGCCAGCAAGAACAAGCTGCAGCTGGCGTTCCGCACACGAATCAAGTTCTTCTTTCGTCCAGCTGCACTCAAAGGCAGCGCAACGGACGCGGCTGCGCAGGTCGGCTGGCGCCTGACGCAATCCGGCAAGAAACAGGTGCTCGAGGCACGCAACCCGACACCGTATTTCGTCTCTTTTTCCGCGTTGGAAGTGCTCGCCGGCGGCAAGGCTGCGAAGTCCGAAGATGGCGGCATGGTTGCGCCTGGAGAGACCGCCCAGTTTCCCCTAAGCAACGAAGTCGGCCTGGCTGCTGACAGCAAGGTGCACTTCCGCGCCATCAATGACTGGGGTGGTGTCATCGAAGGCGAAACGCCGCTGTCGGTAACCAACTGAGGACGTCGCGCGGCGGCCGGAAGGTTCCGGCGCCTCCAGGCTCATCTGTCCTTTCCCTGTTCCGAGGTCCCGATGCTGCAAGCCGGCAGGGGGGTGCTCTGTCTTCTCCTGGCTGATTGTGATGCAACCGCAAAAAAAGTCCCGTATATTCCCGTCGCGCCTTTGCCCGGTAAGCGTGGTCGTGCTGTCGTTGTTCGCTAGCATGGGGGGGGCCTGGGCAGATGCCGGTTCGCAAGCGGGCACGCTGGTGTCTGCCGTTGAGTTCAACGACGCGTTCCTGCGCAACTCCGGTGGCGAGCGTCTGGATGTCAGCCGCTTCAATCAGGGGAACGTCGCGCTGCCTGGTACCTACCGGGCCGATATCTATGTCAACCAGCTCTGGATCGGGCGATCCGAAGTCGTGATGCGCCAGGCAGGGCCGGATCGGCGCAACGTGCAGCCATGCTTTGATCGTGCCTTGCTGGACCGTATTGGCGTGGATATGGCAAAGCTGACGCCGGAGGCCAGCGCGCGTTTGCAGGATGGGACTGGCAGTGCCTGCACGCCGTTGCCAGACTTGATCGCAGATGCTACCGCGGCCTTTGACAATGGTGAGCAACGTCTTGACATCAGTGTGCCCCAGGCCGCCATGAACCGTCAGGCACGGGGTTATGTCGATCCAAAATACTGGGACGACGGTGTCACTGCGGCTCGCCTGCAGTACAACGCCAGTGCTTACCACTCTGATAGCCTGGGTACGTCGACCACGCAGGCTTATTTGGGCTTGACCGCGGGCGTCAACGTCGGCGCCTGGCGCTTTCGCCACACCGGCAGTCTCTCGCACGACAACCTGACAGGTAATCACTACCAGGCCATTCAGACCAATCTGCAGCGATCCATCGCCCCGCTGAAGAGCCAGTTGGTGATCGGTGACGGCTATACCGATGGCGCTATGTTCGACAGCTTTGGCTTTCGTGGCGTGCAGGTGGCCAGCGATGACCGGATGTACCCCGAATCGCAACGCGGCTACGCGCCTACCATCCATGGCATTGCCAATAGCAATGCGCGGGTGCAGATCCGGCAGAACGGCAACATCATCTATGAAACGACCGTGGCGGCGGGCGCATTCGAGATCAACGATCTCTATCCGTCCGGCTACGGCGGCGACCTGGAAGTGGCAGTGACGGAAGCCGACGGCAGCGTGCGTATCTCGCGCGTGCCCTATGCCCCGGTAGTCAATGCCCTGCGCCCGGGCGTAACGCGCTACAGTGTCACCGCGGGTCAGTACCGCAATGCCGGCGTGCATATGACGCCGATGTTGTTGCAGGGCACTGTCCAGCATGGCTTCACCAATATGATCACTGGCTATGGCGGTGTGGTGGCGGCGCAGGACTACATGTCCGTGGTCCTGGGTGCGGCGCTGAGCACGGATTATGGCGCCATTGGCGCCGACATTACCCACGCGAGTACGCGACTGGTGAACCAGCCTGACCAGAATGGGCAGAGTGTGCGGCTGTCCTACAGCAAGCTGCTTGCTCCCACCCGTACCAATCTGACGCTGGCCGCCTACCGCTATTCTACCAGTGGGTTCTACAGCCTGCCCGACGCGGTGACGCTGCGCGAACTGGACCAGCGCAATCTGGGCTCGGTCATGAACGGCACCCGGCGCGGGCGGCTGCAGGCCATGATCAGCCAGAGCCTGCCACAGGGTTACGGCAATTTTTACCTGTCGGGCTCGACCCAGGATTATTGGAATCGCGGTGGCCGCGATACGCAGTTTCAGGCCGGTTATAACAATAGCTACAAACGCATTACCTATGGCGTCTCGGCTGCGCGTCAACTGAATATCGGCAGCGGCAAGTGGGAGAACCGGGTGATGCTGACCGTCGGCATTCCGCTGGGCCGGGTGCCGCAGGCGCCGTTCTCCACGACGAGCCTGCAGACGCAGTCGTCGGGGGTAACCAGTTTGCAGGAGACGGTGGGCGGCACGCTGGGCTCGGACAACGCGCTCTCCTATTCCGTGAACGTGGCCCATGGAAGCGGCGGTGGGCTCGCCAGCACCACCAGTGTGGGCGGCAGCACCAGCTATATCGCGCCGATGGTCACGGTGACCGGCAATGCCAGCAAGGCCTCCAACTATAGCCAGGTGGGAGCGGGGATTTCCGGCGGTGTCGTTGCCTATGCCGGCGGCGTAAGCTTCATGCCGACGATGAGCGACACGCTTGCGATCGTCGAGGCCGACGGCGCTGCCGGCGCACACGTTAGCAATGCCAATGGTCTGCGGGTGGATCCTTGGGGCCATGCGGTAGTGCCGAACCTAATGCCGTTCTCGCGGAACCGGATCGAGATCGAGCCCAAGGATTTGCCGCTCAACGTGGAGTTGAAATCTACTATGCAACAAATTGCGCCAACATCGGGCGCCGTGGTCAAGGTGAAGTTCGATACGGAGAGCGCCGGCCGCGCGGCCATTCTGCAAGTCAAGATGGAAGACGGCAAACCACTGCCGTTTGGCGCGGAGGTCTTCGACGCCAGCGGCCAGTCCGCCGGCACGGTGGCGCAGGGCGGACGCATAATCGCGCGCGGCTTGACGGGCGATAGCGGCGTGTTGACAGCGAAATGGGGAGCGGGTGCGGACGAGACCTGCCTATTCGCCTATACGCTTCCGAAACCCCTGGAAAGCAAGGCACACGCCTATTTGCACGCGGATGCTGCGTGCAGAGTAACCAAGGTTCCGGAATGAGATTCATGACACTATTCGGCCGGTTCGAGATTGTTCTAACCTACTCAGTCGATGGCGAACTAATTCAAACAAAATGACTCTTAGCGGTAAGATTAAGGGTTTCCTTATGGCGCTTATTGATCTGCCGGCTAAGTTACTCAGTGCGTGATATCGGAGGGTTAGAAGATGCTGCGGCAGAAATTACCATTATTTCTATTTTTTGTAGTAATAATATTCATTTCAAAAAACTCACATTCAACATGCACTGGGGTAACACCTGTTACTCAAATTGTTTTGCATTTCCCATCGACCATTGCGGTCGGGCGAGATGTGGCTGTAGGGCAAGTCGTTGCGCGTGCGCAGTACATTGAAGGTTCGCAGAGACTGATTCTTACTTGCGGCGGGGGAGGTACTCAATTCCACAGCGGGATGGCTTCAACGGTCCCTGGCTATTCAAATGTCTACGATATTGGTGTACCTGGATATGGGCTGCGGATGTCCGCACAGAATAGTTCGGGTGGGATTTACTGGACGATCCCTTCGACAGAAACGTATACGATATCATTGTCTGTAAATTGGATTGGCACCGTATATTTTACCGGCGAAATCATAAAAACAAGCGCGGTTGCCAGCAGTGGCTCCATAACGCCGGGGCAATATGGAACTCTTGCCGGGGATGGCAATACGGTATTTGCGAGTTGGTCGATTCCGGCGGGCAGTAATATTTCGACCACTGCCTGCAGTGTGACGAACCCAGTGATTAATGTAACGATGCCGGCGGTGCGGAGAAACGCATTGGGCGGAATCAATGGCACATCCGCCATACAGCCATTTTCGATTAACCTTGACTGCTCCGCAGGGGCGACCGTGTACCTGACTCTGACGGATGCTACCACGCCGGGAAATACGGGCAGCACGTTGTCGCTGGCGGGGGGATCAACCGCTACGGGTGTTGGGCTCCAGGTATTAAGTGGGGGGAACACCGTGGTGAGTTTCGGTCCGGATTCGCCTGTGGCGGGCAATATGCATCAGTGGAAGGCTAGCACTTCGGTTGGCGGTACGATGTCCATCCCGCTGGGTGTACGGTATATCCAAACCGGCTCGTCAATGGGGGTGGGGCAGGTCGTGGGGGCGGCAACCTTCACGATGTCGTATCAGTAGCCACTGGACTTAGGCACGCTCTTGCTCGTTGGCCGTCATGACATGCAGGGCAAGCAAATGGCGAGCGTGTCGCCAGCCATGTGAACTTCGCTTCCCCTCTTGCGCTTGTACCCGTTGTAGCCAGCCCTCGATCCGTTGATGCATGCACCGACGTGCAAGTCGGTGGCGTGCTTTGGCGCCGTCAGCTTGAGCACTGGCCGCTTCGTCTGGCAAGTGTGCCCCGTCTTCAACGCAGAAACGTTTGCATCCTTTCTGCGCCAGCTACTGCGCCATCGATCATCGTGCTGGACAACGCCAGGTACCATCATGCCATTCTGCTCAAGCCCGAGCAGGAATGCTGCAAGGTGGTCGCGGACCGGGTCGCCCCATCCTTGCCATACGGCCACCTGGAGGATGTCAAGATCAAGCTCGACGGTGTTTCCCGCCGGGGCGCTGCAATTGCGCGCGGAGCTTGCGCCTGATGCGCCGGCGGCCGACGCCAGGCACAAGAAGAAGGTGACGCCATACAAGGAAGGATCGCTGGGGCCGCCCAAAGAGGATTCGAACTGGTGAGCGGTCGATATTTTGCGGTCCGGACGGCGCGGTCAAATTCTCCTTGTCAGAAGCAGCACGGCAAGCAAGGTTATATCTCTCCGGGTCCGAGTCAGATTACGCTCAACATTTACATGAAGAATCCACTATGAATATCGCCTTCCTCGGTGACGGAGGGCGCATTTCCCTGGGAATTCAAAAATGATCTGGCAGACTACATAGATGACGGGCGCGCACAGCGCAGAAGGAATGCGCACAACTCTGTGACCGATTCGATCAAACATCGGATTTCAACTGACTGGGGCCACTGGCTGCCCAATCCACCCAAGATAAGCCGCCAAATAAAATCGCATTTTGCGCCGAGGACACTTGACAGGTGACGAGGTTCGAGCGGCCGCCGCCCTGCTTGCGCTGGCTGTTTAGCGCAAGCAGGG
>NZ_JBFTOX010000021.1:0-123527 GCF_056398185.1 Cupriavidus sp. 05L310 | reverse complement strand
CTGGCCAACTTCTGCCCACACTCGCTCACCGAACTCAAAACGACCGCCCGCAATCGGCTGCGCAGCGCACAACAACGCGCCAACATCATTGCCGCGTGCTGGAAGCAGGCCGAGCTGTGGTGATGTCGTCATTTATACAAGGATCAATAATTTGCCACAATGCAGCGGGCCGGGTGGCTTGATTGCAATCGCGGTCCTTCGCTTCTCGCCGCCCTCAGCGCTTTTTTCGACTTCGAACCGCAACCGCGGCGCCTCTTGATCGTGGCGGTTCGCGTAGGCGGCAGCGGGTAGAATTCGGCTTGCAAAATTCGTGAAGGACTGCCACGGCTGCCCAAGGCGTGCTGCAGGCGATTGATTTCATCGGGATGTATCAGCGGCCTGGCTGCACTTTCGCTTCCTGAATGAACCTCAGGTATCTGATTCCTATGAAGAAATACGCCATTCTCATGTGCTGTATGGGCAATATTTGCCGCTCGCCAACGGCTGAAGGCGTGATGCGCGCCAAACTGGAATCGGCAGGGCTGGCCGATCTGGTCGAGCTGGATTCGGCGGGCACGCATGGCTACCACGTCGGGCGGGCGCCGGATGCGCGCTCGCAGCGCCATGCGCTGGCCCGTGGCTACGATCTCTCCGCGCAACGCGCGCGGCTGGCGGTGGTGCAGGATTTCGCGCGTTTCGACCTGCTATTGGCCATGGACCATGACAACCTGGCGGCTCTGCGCGCAATCAGCCCGCCTGGCAGTCAGGACAAGTTGCGCTTGTTGATGAGCTTCGCCAGCCGCCACGCCGCGGATGAAGTGCCGGATCCCTATTATGGCGAGGGCGACGGCTTCGAACGCGTGCTCGATTACGTGGAGGACGCCTGCGATGGCGTGGTCGCCATGCTGCTCGCAAAGAGGCTGGACGGCGCGGCCTGACTGGAGGCGCGAACCTTCCGGCCGTTGTTTAATTTTCATGAGGTTTCATGTTTCGTTCCCTGTTCCGCAAATGGCGCGAATCGCGCAATGCCAGCCTGCAACTCGACGCAATCCTGGCGGCCGCGGACCCGGAGGCACCGCTGGCGGACCGTAACAGCTGGCTGATCGAACTGGGCTACTGGATCCGGCGCGACGGGCTGCCTGGCGCCGAAGGCATGGCGGCCGACAAGAGCCGCCGCGAGCACGTTCGGCTGCGCTACCTGCTGCAGGTGCTTGGCCGCAACCCGGAAGTGGCGGGGCGCTTTGCCAGCATGGTGCGCTCGCTGGTGCGCGACAACGATCCCACTACCTTGCTTTGCGATACCGGCGTGGCGTCTCACCCGGGCTTCTGGAGCGAGGTGCTCGATCGGCTACAGGCGCGCTTCCTGCCACCGCCGCCCAATCGCGGCGATCTGGCGAGCCTGTTTGCGCTGCTGTTTATCGACGGCAACGATGCCGACTGGGTCGAGGCGCTGGACGCCGAGTTGCTCGAGGGGCTGACTGCCGTGTTGCGCGCGGACGACCCGGAGGCAGCGGGCGATGCCGCCGCGGTGCCGGAATGGGATCGTTTTGATCGCACGCTGGCCACCAGCATCCAGGTACTGGTGAGCCAGGTTCGCGCCACGGGGCTGAGCCAGGCGATCCGCTCGCGCCTCAGTGGCAAGGTGCAGGACACGCCGTTCTTCCGCCTGGGCAGCGCCGCCGAGGCCTTGTGCGAGGAAGGGGCTGCGCAGCACGGTGGCGAGGCGTTCGCGCACCGCCTCAACTATTTCCGTGCACTACTTGACGGCTGCCACCAGGCGGCCCAGCGTGTGTACGACGATCTCGAAGAGAATGGCGTGTCTGTGGAGGTCGTGTTCCAGATCGAGCGCATGAAAGTGCGGCTTGCGCGCATCGAGCTGTTGCTGGCAACCTGGGTCGAGCCGCAGCGGCGCGACCGGCATGCCCATCTGATTGCGGCGTTGATTCGTTCCACCCAGGCGCGCCGCAGCATCGTCCATCTGGCCGGCACTTCGTTCTCGCAACTGGCGCGCAAGGTGGTGGAGCGCTCTGCCGAAACCGGCGAGCATTACATCACGCGCGACCGCCGCGAGTACCGCGATCTGATGCGGGCCGCGGCCGGCGGCGGCCTGATCACCGTGGGCACGGTCTATCTCAAGTTTCTGATCTACGGACTGCACCTGGACAAGTTCATCGAGGGCCTGCTTGCCTCGCTCAACTATGCGGGCAGCTTCCTGGTGATTCACTTCGCGCATTTCACGCTGGCCACCAAGCAGCCGGCGATGACCGGCCCGGCGCTGGCGCACCGGCTCGACGCGGTCGGCAGGCCAGAGGGCCGGGAGATCTTTGTCGATGACACCATCGCGATGATTCGCTCGAACGCCGCGGCGATTTTCGGCAACCTCGCGGCAGTGTTTCCGGTCGCGCTGGCCATCCAGTGGCTGGCCAATCGCTTCCTGGGTGCCAACCTGATCACACCGGCGAAGGCGATCGCCACCATTGAGTCCTTCTCCATTCTCGGTCCCACGCCTGTCTATGCCATCTTCACCGGCGTGCTGCTGTGGCTGTCCAGTCTGGTGGCAGGCTGGGCCGACAACTGGTTCGCGCTGCACAAGGTGCACGACGTGATGGCGTATAACCGCCGCCTGCGCTATGTGCTGGGCGTGCAGGGTGCGGCGCGCATGGCGGATTTCTGGAAGCGCAATATGTCGGGGGTCGCGGCCAATGTCTCGCTTGGCCTGCTGCTCGGTCTGGGGCCGGAGATCCTCAGCTTCTTCGGTCCGCATATGGAGGTGCGCCACGTCACGTTGTCGACCGGGGCGGTAGGCACCTCGATTGGCGTGCTGGGTCTCGGCGTGCTGAAAATGCCTTCGTTCTGGCTGGCGGTGGCGGGCATTGCGCTGATGGGTTTGCTCAATGTGGCAGTGAGTTTCGCCCTGGCCTTCAATATGGCGTTGCGCTCACGCAGCCTGCGTCGGGTAGACCGCCGGGCGCTAAGCGCGGCCGTGCGGCAGCGCATCCTGAAAAACCCCTGGTCCCTGATCGTGCCTCCGCGCGCGCCAGAGACGGCGGCGCCGGTGGGGGAGGGGCGGGTTTGATGCAATGCGGCAGGGGTACTTGACTGAATTAGTCGACTTCTTTTATACTTGACCAAAATGATCAAGTACTCCCCAGCATCATGAGACTGACGACCAAAGGCCGCTTCGCGGTAACCGCCATGATCGACCTGGCCATGCGCCAGGATCAGGGCCCCGTTACGCTAGCGGGCATCAGCCAGCGCCAGAAAATTTCCCTCTCTTACCTCGAGCAGCTGTTCGGTAAGCTGCGTCGCCACGAGATCGTGGAGAGCGTGCGCGGCCCGGGTGGCGGCTACAGCCTTGCCCGCAAGGCGGAGGACGTCACGGTGGCCGACATCATCATCGCTGTCGACGAGCCGCTCGACGCGACCCAGTGCGGCGGAAAAGGTAATTGTAACGGAGATGAGGGAACCGGTCGCTGCATGACCCACGAGCTGTGGGCCACGCTGAACCAGAAAATGGTCGAGTATCTCGATTCCGTCTCCCTGAAGAACCTGGTCGACCAGCAGCGCGCCAAATCCCCCGCGGTGTTGCACGACATGCGCGAAGAGTCGGTGGCGCAAGCCGTGGCCGTGCCGCTGGGCAAGGCGGACAAACAGGAAAAGCCCGCGCGTCCGCGGGTGGTGAATTCGGTTTTCAGCCTGGCTCAGTCGTAAGACGGGCAGCCGGCCAGAGAGCACAGAGAAACATCAAGCATAGCGGTCCCTAAAAGGCAGTCATAACGATGAGCACCCCACATTTCCCCATCTACATGGATTACTCGGCCACCACGCCGGTAGACCCGCGCGTGGCGGACAAGATGATTCCGTACCTGCGCGAACAGTTCGGCAATCCGGCTTCGCGCAGCCACGCCTACGGCTGGGATGCCGAACGCGCGGTGGAGGAGGCGCGTGAGCAGGTGGCCGCACTGGTTGGTGCCGATCCGCGCGAGATCGTCTGGACGTCGGGCGCAACCGAGTCCAATAACCTCGCCATCAAGGGCGCGGCCAATTTCTACTCGGGCAAGGGCAAGCACCTCATCACGGTGAAGACCGAGCACAAGGCCGTGCTGGATACCACCCGCGAGCTGGAGCGCCAGGGCTTCGAGGTGACGTATCTCGACGTGCAGGAAAACGGCCTGGTCGACATCGAAGTGCTCAAGGCGGCGATCCGCCCTGACACGATCCTGGTGTCGGTGATGCTGGTGAACAACGAGATCGGCGTGATCCAGGATGTGGCGCAGATCGGCGAGATCTGCCGCGCCAAGGGCATTATTTTCCATTGCGACGCGGCCCAGGCCACCGGCAAGGTGGCGATTGACCTGAACACGCTGAAGTGCGACCTGATGTCGTTCTCGGCGCACAAGACCTATGGCCCCAAGGGTGTTGGCGCGCTGTACGTACGCCGCAAGCCGCGCGTGCGCCTGGAAGCGCAGATGCACGGCGGCGGCCACGAGCGCGGCATGCGCTCGGGCACGCTGGCCACGCACCAGATCGTCGGCATGGGCGAAGCCTTCCGCATCGCCCGCGAGGAAATGGCCACGGAAAACGAGCGCATCCGCATGCTGCGCGACCGCCTGTGGCGCGGCCTGTCGGGCATGGAAGAGGTCTACCTGAATGGCGACCTGGAACAGCGCGTGCCGCACAACCTGAATGTCAGCTTCAACTTCGTCGAAGGCGAATCGTTGATCATGGCGATCAAGGACGTGGCGGTGTCGTCGGGCTCGGCCTGCACCTCGGCGTCGCTGGAGCCTTCGTACGTGCTGCGCGCCCTTGGCCGCAACGACGAACTGGCACACAGCTCGATTCGCTTTACGGTAGGCCGTTTCACCACCGAAGAAGAAATCGATTACACCGTCGAACTGCTCAAGAGCAAGATCGCCAAGCTGCGCGACCTGTCGCCGCTGTGGGAAATGTTCAAGGACGGTGTGGACCTGAATTCCATCCAGTGGGCCGCGCACTAAGCGCCAAGGCCCCCGCAAGACCCCATAATTACGCCAAGAGGTAGCCAAAATGTCATACAGCACGAAGGTTCTCGACCACTATGAAAACCCCCGCAACGTGGGCTCGTTCGACAAGAACGATGACGCCGTGGGGACCGGCATGGTCGGCGCGCCGGCTTGCGGAGACGTCATGAAGCTGCAGATCAAGGTCAACGAAGCTGGCGTGATCGAAGACGCCAAGTTCAAGACCTATGGCTGCGGTTCGGCCATCGCATCCTCGTCGCTCGTGACCGAGTGGGTCAAGGGCAAGACCGTGGATCAGGCATTGGAAATCAAGAATACGCACATCGCCGAGGAACTGGCGCTGCCGCCGGTGAAGATCCATTGCTCGATCCTGGCCGAAGACGCCATCAAGGCGGCGGTCGAGGATTACAAGAAGAAGCACGACGGCGCCACCGAACAGAAGGCCGCCTGAGTTCCGCGATCCATCAAGGGATAAAGCACCGATGATCACGCTTACCGAGAAAGCCGCCAAGCATGTGGCGCGCTACCTGGACCGCCGCGGCAAGGGCGTTGGCCTGCGCCTCGGCGTCAAGACGACCGGCTGCTCGGGCCTTGCCTACAAGCTGGAATACGTCGACGACCTGTTGCCGGAAGACAGCGTATTCGAGTCGCACGGCATCAAGGTGATCGTCGATCCGAAGAGCCTGCCGTATATCGACGGCACGGAACTGGACTTCGCGCGCGAAGGCCTGAACGAGGGGTTCCGTTTCAACAACCCCAACGTCAAGGACGAATGCGGTTGCGGAGAGTCGTTCCGGGTCTGAGCGCGCGACGGCTGACGTCTTTGCGCAGAATGGGATGAAACGCGGCATAGTCGGCTTCCACCAGGATGACGAAAGCCATTGGGTGGCAGAGCTGGATTGCGGTCATGGCCAGCATATGCGCCATGACCCGCCCTGGCAGATGCGTCCGTGGACGCTGACGGCGCAGGGCCGGGCGGCACGGATCGGCGAGGTGGTGAACTGCCTGAAGTGCGATCGGGCGGAGCCGCCGGCAGATTGGGCGGCGCGAAGCGCGTAGCGCGTTGCCGACCGGTGCTTGCGCAACTTATTGCGGCATCGCCGGCGCGGCCGGCGCACCGCTTTTACGCTGAAGGAAGTTCAAAGGGGCGGCGCAGCCGCTCTTTTTGTTGGGGAAGGTGTTGAAAGACGATTATTTCGCCCTGTTTGGCTTGCCGGTGGGGTACGCAGTCGACGAGGCAGCGCTGGACGCCGCCTACCTGACCGTGCAGTCGCAGGCGCACCCGGACCGCTTCGCCAATGCCGGCGACGCCGAGCGCCGCGTGGCCATGCAGTGGGCCGCGCATGCCAACGAGGCGTACCGCACGCTGCGCCAGCCGCTCAAGCGCGCGATCTACCTGCTGACGCTGCGCGGTGTGGATATCCAGGCCGAGAACAATACGGCCATGGCGCCGGCTTTCCTGATGCAGCAAATGGAATGGCGCGAGGCGCTGCAGGAAGCGGTCGAGGAAAAGGACGTCGCCCGGCTCGACGCGCTGCTGCGCGAGTTGCGCAGCGAGAAGCGCGAGCGCCACGCGGCGCTGGGCGCACTGCTGGATGCCGGCGATAACGCGGCAGCCGGCGGCGCGGCCAGGCAATTGATGTTCATCGAGAAGATCGAACACGACACCAGCGAGGCGATCGACCGCCTGGAAGGCTAGGGATTCAGCGCCTCCGGGCACGTTCGCCGCCGCCATGCCACAATGGCGCCCCGGCGCAAGACCGGCCTGTGTGACAGGCCGCCTTGCCACCGCACGAATAAAGACGATTCATCATGGCACTGCTCCAGATCTCCGAACCCGGCATGTCGCCGGCACCCCACCAGAAGCGGCTAGCGGTCGGCATCGACCTCGGCACGACCAATTCGCTGGTGGCGGCGGTTCGCAACAGCATTCCCGAAGTCCTGACCGATGAAAGCGGCCGCGCGCTGCTGCCTTCGGTGGTGCGCTACCTGCCCAACAAGGGCACGCAGATCGGCTACCGCGCGCAGGAAGAGGCGGTGCACGACCCCAAGAACACCATCGTCTCGGTCAAGCGCTTCATGGGGCGCGGTCTGCGCGACGTCGCGCATATCGAACATAGCCCCTACGATTTCGTTGACGCGCCTGGCATGGTGCAGATCAAGACCGTGGCCGGCGTGAAGAGCCCGGTTGAGATTTCGGCGGAGATCCTGGCCACTCTGCGCCAGCGCGCCGAAGACTCGCTGGGAGACGAACTGGTCGGCGCGGTGATTACCGTGCCCGCCTATTTCGACGACGCGCAGCGCCAGGCCACCAAGGATGCCGCCCAACTAGCGGGTCTGGAAGTGCTGCGCCTGCTAAACGAGCCGACGGCGGCGGCGATCGCCTACGGGCTGGATAACGCGTCCGAAGGCATCTACGCGGTGTACGACCTCGGTGGCGGCACCTTCGATATTTCCATTCTCAAGCTCAGCAAGGGTGTGTTCGAGGTGCTGGCCACAGGCGGCGACTCCGCCCTTGGCGGGGACGATTTCGATCAGCGCCTGATGTGCTGGATTGTCGAGCAAGCTGCCCTGCAACCGCTCTCGGCCGAGGATATGCGCTTGTTGATGGTGCGCGCGCGCGCCGCCAAGGAAGCGCTGTCGGAGGCCGATTCCACGGTGATCGACGCAGTGCTGGACAGCGGCGAGATCGTGCACCTGACGCTGTCGGCAACGGCCTTCGTAGAGATGACCGCGCCGCTGGTGCAGAAGACCCTGGCGCCGGTGCGCAAGGCCCTGCGCGATGCGGGCGTGGCGGCCGACGAAGTCAAGGGCGTGGTGCTGGTCGGCGGTGCGACCCGCATGCCCTCGGTGCGCAAGGCGGTGGGCGATTTCTTCGGCCAGCGTCCGCTGACGAACCTCGATCCCGACCGGGTCGTGGCGCTGGGCGCGGCGATGCAGGCCAACCTGCTGGCCGGCAACGGTGCGCCGGGCGAGGACTGGCTGCTGCTCGACGTGATCCCGCTGTCGCTGGGCGTGGAAACCATGGGCGGACTGGTCGAGAAGATCATTCCGCGCAACAGCACCATCCCGGTGGCGCGCGCGCAGGAGTTCACCACGTTCAAGGATGGCCAGACCGCGATCGCCATCCATGTGCTGCAGGGCGAGCGCGAACTGGCAAGCGACTGCCGTTCGCTGGCGCGCTTCGAGTTGCGCGGCATTCCGCCAATGGTGGCCGGCGCGGCACGTATCCGCGTGACTTACCAGGTCGACGCCGATGGGCTGTTGTCGGTGTTCGCGCGCGAGACGCAGTCGGGCGTGGAAGCGACCATCACCGTCAAGCCGTCCTACGGGCTCGCCGACGACGAGATCGCCCGCATGCTGCAGGACAGCTTCCGCGAAGCCGAGCACGATATGAAGAGCCGCGCGCTGGCTGAAGAGCGCGTGGACGCAGCGCGCCTGATCGAAGCCACGCACCGCGCGCTGGAGCTCGACGGCGACCTGCTCTCGGACGAAGAACGTGCCGGCGTGGAGCGGCTGATCGCGGCAGCGGGCGACATCGCCAAGGGCGAGGATCACCACGCCATCAAGGCAGCGGTGGAAGCGCTGTCCCATGGCACCGACGAATTCGCCGCCCGCCGGATGGACCGCTCGATCAAGAGCGCGCTGGCTGGCCGCAAGGTGGAGGACCTGGGCTGATCCCCGAGGACTCTCGCACCGTATCTAAATCCAGGACATTTCATGCCACAGATCATCGTATTGCCCCACGTCGAACTCTGTCCCGAGGGCGCCGTGTTCGAAGTCAAGACCGGAACCAGCGTCTGCGATGCCTTGCTCAGCCATGGCATCGAGATCGAGCATGCCTGCGAGAAGTCGTGCGCCTGCACCACCTGCCATGTGGTGGTGCGCGAAGGCTTCAATTCGCTCAACGAGCCGGAAGAGAAGGAAGAGGACCTGCTGGACAAGGCGTGGGGGCTTGAGCCGAACTCGCGGCTCTCGTGCCAGGCTATCGTTGCCGACGAGGACCTTACCGTGCAGATTCCCAAGTACACCATCAATTACGCCAAGGAAGGACACTGAGCGCCTGTGCGCCAGCTCGTCCCGCTGCCGATCTGAAAGAGAGAATCCCCATGAAGTGGACCGATACCTACGACATCGCCGCCGCCCTGTACGACAAGTACCCGGACGTGGACCCTGCCACGATTCGATTCACCGACCTGCACCGCTGGGTCCTGGAGCTCGACGGCTTCGCCGACGTGCCCGAGCGTTCGGGTGAAAAGATACTGGAAGCGATCCAGGCTGCCTGGATCGAAGAGGCGGAGTAAGGGAACGTCAAAGTAAAAGGGCCGGTGATCCGGCCCTTTTTTTGACAATTTTGTTCCGGGAGTCCGGCCGGTCAGGCCGTTACCAGGACACCATCCTGCAAGCGCACGCGCTGGCCTACCTGCACGCCAGGATCGGCATGATAGGTGAAGGTGCGGTAGCTGCCATTGTCCATCTGCACGCGCACCTGGTAGGAAGTGTCTTTGCGCACGGTCTTTTCGATCTGGTTGCCGGCAAAGCCGCCGCCTACCGCGCCGGCCACCGTACCCAGGATGCGGCCGTTGCCCTTGCCAATCTGGTTGCCCAGCAGCCCGCCGACCACCGCGCCGCCGACGGCGCCCAGGCCACTGGCCGGCTTGGCGGTCTCGATCGGCGTGATGGCCACGATATGGCCGGTGTACGCGCTGCCTTGCGCTGGCTGGCGTTGGGCGGGGGCGCCGTTGTCAGCGCGGCTCGGCTCGGGGCCATATCCTGCTTCCGCGTTGCCGTTGCGCTGGGTGCTCCTCCGTGCCGCGGGCGCCTGGGCGGGCGGGGCGGTCGGTGCCTGCGTCAACGCGGGGGCCGATGCTTCGGGCGGGCGGGTGGTACTGCCTGGCGCCATTTGCTGGACGGCCTGCGTATTGTTGGCGGCGATCGGCGCGGCCAGCGATTGCGACGCATCCTGCGTCGCCTTGCTAACGGGCAGCACGCCGGTCATCGCGGCGACGGCGGTCAGGCTGGCGATCACGATTGCCACCGCGGCGGCGCCCACCAGCGGATGCAGGCGGCGCTGCGCCGGCAGCGAAGAGGGCAGGGCGGATTCGTTCGATGGCTGCAAGGTCGGGTTCGGCATGTTGTTTTCCTCGCGAAGCGCCGCCAGTCAGGGGTGCTGCCGGCCAACGTTTCGATACGACCAGTGTGGCCGAACGGGGCGCCGTTTTCCGTTTGATTTTGTAAGTTTATGTAGACAGAAAACCCGTTTTAAATCAGTGGCTTGCCTTATGATTCCGGCGGCCTCGGGGTTGGCTGTTTGTAACAAGCCGGCGCGAAAATGAAAAAGCCCCATCGCTTGGATGGGGCTATTTCGTTGCTGGCGGCCAGCCTTGGCCGCCACCGTGCTTCAGTCCTCGCGGCGCAGATGCGGGAACAGGATCACGTCGCGGATATTCGGGCTATCCGTCAGCAGCATCACCAGGCGGTCGATGCCGATACCGCAGCCGCCCGTCGGGGGCATGCCATATTCGAGCGCGCGGATGTAGTCGGCGTCGAAGTACATCGCTTCCTCGTCGCCCGCATCCTTCTGGTCCACTTGCTTGCGGAAACGCTCGGCCTGGTCCTCGGCATCGTTCAGCTCGGAGAAGCCGTTGGCGATTTCGCGGCCGGTGATGAACAGCTCGAAGCGCTCGGTGATGCCCGGCTGGGTGTCCGAGGCGCGCGCCAGCGGCGAGACTTCCACCGGGTAGTCGACGATGAAGGTCGGCTCCCACAGCTGGCTCTCGGCGGTTTCCTCGAACAGCACCAGTTGCAGCGTGCCCAGGCCGGCGTTGAGGAATTGCGGCGCGCTGGTGTTGATGCCGAACTTCTTCAGCTCCGTGCGCAGGAATTCGGTATCGGCCAGTTGCGCGTCGGTGTACTGCGGTGCGTATTTCTGGATCGCCTGGGTGATGGTGAGGCGATGGAAGGGCTTGGACAGATCCAGCTCGCGGCCCTGGTAGTTCAGCACGGCGCTGCCGCGTGCGTCGATGGCGGCCTGGCGGATCAGGTTCTCGGTGAAGTCCATCAGCCAGCGGTAATCCGTGTAGGCCGCGTAGAACTCCATCATCGTGAACTCGGGGTTGTGGCGCGGGCTCACCCCTTCGTTGCGGAAGTTGCGGTTGATCTCGAACACGCGTTCGAAGCCGCCTACCACCAGGCGCTTCAGGTACAGCTCGGGCGCGATGCGCATGAACATCTGCATGTCCAGCGCGTTGTGGTGGGTGATGAACGGCTTGGCCGTGGCGCCGCCCGGGATCGGGTGCAGCATGGGCGTTTCCACTTCCATGAAGCCAGCGTCGGCCATGTGACGGCGCAGCGAGCTGATCGCGTTGGTGCGGGCGCGGAAGGTGGCGCGCGTTTCCGGCGACACGATCAGGTCGACATAGCGCTGGCGGTACCTGGTTTCCTGATCGGCCAGGCCGTGGAACTTGTCCGGCAGCGGGCGCAGGGCCTTGGACAGCAGGCGCAGTTCCTGCACCTGTACCGACAGCTCGCCCTTGTTGGTGCGGAACAGCACGCCGCGCGCGCTGATGATGTCGCCCAGGTCCCAGTGCTTGAAGGCCGCGTAGACGTCTTCGCCGACCTTGTCGCGCGTGATGTAGAACTGGATCTGGCCGCTGCCGTCCTGCACGGTGGCGAAGCTGGCCTTGCCCATCACCCGCTTGAGCATCATGCGGCCGGCGATGGCGACTTCCACCGGGCTGGCTTCCAGCGCGGGCTGGTCGGTCTCCCCGTGCTGCTCGTGCAGCGCGGCGGCCTGGTGGGTCGGGCGGAAATCGTTGGGGAAGGCCACGCCTTGCTGACGCAGGGCCTGCAGCTTCTCGCGCCGTTCCGCGATGATCTTGTTTTCGTCGGCTGCGGCCGGGGCGTTGGCCTCGGCGGGAGCGCGGTTGGATTCGGTCATGATGTCTTGGTGAGTCGCGCGGCGCAGGCCGCGCGAGGTTCAGGTATTGCGGATGTCGTCGAGCTCGGTGCTGCCGAAGTCCGGCCGCTCCAGGTACGCGGCGATGCGCTGCGCGGTGTCATCGGCCGAGGCCAGCTGGTCGTTTTCCTTGAGGTCGCGGAAGCGCTGTACCTGCGCGAAATCGGCATCGCGGATGGTGGCCTGCATGCCGGTGTCGACCACGCCCGGCGCCAGCGCCACGGCGCGCACGGCACGTTCGGCCGGGGCCTGCGCGTACTCCGCGTTGATCGAGCGCACGAACATGTCCAGGCCTGCCTTGCCGGCGCAATAGGCGCTCCAGCCTTCAATCGGCCGGCGCGCCGCGCCGGACGAGATCGCCAGGATCTTGCGCGGGCAGCCGAAGCGCTCGGTATGCGCCAGGAACGCCGCGGTCATGGTCATTGGCGCGGCAAGATTGGTCAGCAGGTGCGGCACCAGCGTCGGTTCACGCAGTCTGGTGATCGGGCCGATCGGCTCGATCATGCCCGCGTTGAGGATCAGCGTGACGCTGGCAGGCGTTTCCTCGACCGCGTCGAGCACGCTGCCGAGCCAGGTCGCCGCCGGGCCGGGCTGCGACAGGTCCTGCAGGTGCCAGGCTACCTTGACGCCGCTGGCGGATGCGATCCGTTCCAGTTCGGGATTGCGGCCGCGCGCCACGCACAGCAGGCGGTTGCCCGGTTTGAGCAGTACCTGTGCCAGAGCGGCGCCGAGCCCGCGCGAGGTGCCCGTGATGATGATCAGATGCGATGCTGCGGTCATGGTCGAGTTTGTCCCGGCGGGTGTGTGGCCGCACCGGCCGCCGCGCCGTGCCCCGGCGCGGCGGCGTGGCGCCGCTGCTGCGTGTTACAGCCCTTGCTTCAGGCTGGCTTCGATGAACGGGTCCAGGTCGCCGTCCAGCACCTTCTGCGTGTTGGACATTTCCACGTTGGTGCGCAGGTCCTTGATGCGGCTCTGGTCCAGCACGTAGGAGCGGATCTGGTGACCCCAGCCCACGTCGGTCTTGGACGACTCCAGCTTGTCGGCCTCGGCCTGACGCTTGCGCATTTCGTGCTCGTACAGGCGCGATTTCAGCATCGACATGGCTTCGGCGCGGTTCCTGTGCTGCGAACGGTCGTTCTGGCACTGCACCACGATGCCGGTCGGGATGTGCGTGATCCGCACTGCCGAATCGGTCTTGTTGATGTGCTGGCCGCCCGCGCCGGAGGCACGGTAGGTGTCGACGCGCAGGTCCGCCGGATTGACCTCGACCTCGAAGGAGTCGTCCACCTCGGGGTAGACGAACACTGACGAGAACGACGTGTGGCGGCCGCCCGACGAGTCGAACGGCGACTTGCGCACCAGGCGGTGCACGCCGGTTTCCGTGCGCAGGTAGCCGAACGCGTACTCGCCCTCGACCTTGATCGTGGCGCTCTTGATGCCCGCCACGTCGCCTTCGGATTCTTCCAGCACCTCGGCCTTGAAACCCTTGCGCTCGCAGTACTTCAGGTACTGGCGCAGCAGCATCGAGGCCCAGTCGCAGGCTTCGGTGCCGCCGGCGCCGGCCTGGATGTCGATAAAGGCGTTGGCCTGATCCATCTCGCCGGCAAACATGCGGCGGAATTCCATGTCCGCGACGATGGCTTCGAAGCCCGCGACGTCGGTCTCGATGGCTTCCATCGTGTCGTCGTCGCCTTCCTCGCGCGCGAGCTCGAACAGCTCCTCGGCGCCGCTGAGGTCATCGGTGAGCTTGCCGAGCACGCCGACCACGCCCTCCAGCATTTTCTTTTCCTTGCCGAGATCCTGGGCCCGCTTGGGGTTGTTCCAGACCTCGGGATCCTCGAGTTCGCCGTTGACTTCGTCGAGTCTTCCTACTTTGACATCGTAGTCAAAGATACCCCCGTAGATCTTCCGTTCGCGAACGGAGATCGGAGATGGCACCGGAGATGGCGTTGAGGCGTTCTGCTTCCATGATGTTCCTGCGCTTTCAAAACCTTGAATTATAGCGGATCGGGGGCTGTCTTCCCCCGCCCGGATGCAGTCTGTTGCATGATTTCGAACGGTTCGCGTCGCGAACGGTCTACAGTTGCGGGTGCCTCATGGCAGACGCGAGGGTGCTGGCGGGCGCAACCGGCTTCAAGATATGGACAGGGAGGAACGATAAGTACGTGATGAAGCAAAGCAACCACGACAAGACAAACGCGCGCCGCCGCGCGCTTGGCCTGCTGGCCGCCGCGGCGGCGGCTTGCCTCGCGGCCGGCTGTGGCACCCTGGCCAGCGAACCCGCGCCCGACGGCTATTACCGGGTGCAGAGCGGCGACACCTTGTATACCGTCGCCCGGCGACACAAGCGCACGGTGCGCGAGCTGACGCGCTGGAACCAGTTGCCCAGCGCCGATCGCATCGAGGTAGGGCAGTTGCTGCGGATTCGCCCACCGGCCGGCGCCAGCGCCAGCACGGGTGGCGGGGCCAGCGGCGGCCCGGTGGCGGTGGGGGATACCCCGCGCGTGGACAACAGCGCGCCGTCGCGGGCGCCGGCTACCAGCATCCGCCTGCAATGGCCGGCTGACGGCCGCGTTACCGCGGGCTACGGGCCGCCCGCCAGCAAGGGCCTGCGCATCAACACGGCGCCTGGCAGCACGGTGCGCGCCGCGGCCGGGGGCAAGGCGATCCACGTCGGCAACCTGCGCGGCTACGGCATGCTGGTCATCATCAAGCACGACGACAACTGGCTGACGGTCTACGGCAACCTGGACAAGCCCTCGGTCAGCGAGGGCGCGCAGGTGTCCGGGGGGCAGGAAGTGGGCCGCATGGGCACGGCCGACAGCGAACTGCACTTCGAGGTGCGCAGCAACGGCAAGCCGGTCGATCCGGCAGGATTGCTGCCCGCGCGCGGCTGACGTCGGGGCGGGGCGCGCACGCTACTGCGCGTGCTCGATCACCATCTGCACGCGGGTGACGCCATTGAAGGTGTTGTTGTCGAGCCGGTAGGCCACCAGCGCGCTGGCGCCCAGCGACTCAGCATGGTTGAACCAGATGGCGTCGAAGCGCTGGCTGCCGCGCCCGAGCTGCAGCTTGAGGTGCTTGCCCTTGAGCACGCTCTGGCGCAAGACATCGAACTCGCCGCAGAACGTGGGCGCCGGGAAGCCCTGGCCCCATACCTGCTGCTCCAGCAGCGAAACGAACTCCGGGCTGAAGCAGGCATCCTCGATATCGCCATCGGTTTCGATCACACGGGCAAGCTGCTCGTCGCTCAACCATTCGCGCCCCACGGTCTCGAACGCCTCCATGAACTGCGCGAAATCGCCCGCGCCCAGGGTCAGGCCGGCCGCCATGGCGTGGCCGCCGAATTTCTTCAGCAGGCCGGGGTGGCGTTTGGATATCAGATCCAGGGCATCGCGCAGGTGAAAGCCCGGGATCGAACGGCCCGAGCCTTTGATCGTATCCTCGTCGCCCGGCGCGAAGGTGATGGTGGGGCGGTGGTATTTTTCCTTGAGGCGCGAGGCCACGATGCCGATCACGCCCTGGTGCCAGGTGTCGTTGAACACGCTGATAGTGAAGCGCGCGGCCGGGTCCAGCGCGCCCAGCGGGCCTTCCAGGATCTGCAGCGCTTCCTGCTGCATGCCGGCCTCGATATCGCGCCGCTCGCGGTTCATGCCGTCAAGTTCCTGGGCGATTTCCCAGGCGCGGTTGGCGTCGTCGGTCAGCAGGCATTCGATGCCGAGCGACATGTCGGCCAGGCGCCCGGCGGCGTTCAGGCGCGGGCCCACGCCAAAGCCCAGGTCGAAGGTGTTGGCGCGCGTCGCCTCGCGCCCGGCGGCGCGGAACAGGGCGGCCACGCCGGCGTGCATGCGGCCGGCGCGCATGCGCTTGAGGCCTTGCGCGACCAGGATGCGGTTGTTGCTGTCGAGCTTGACCACGTCCGCCACGGTGCCCAGCGCGACCAGGTCGAGCAGGGTGTCGAGGCGCGGCTGGGTCTGTGTGTCGAATACGCCACGGCGGCGCAGTTCCGCGCGCAGCGCCAGCAGCACGTAGAACATCACGCCCACGCCCGCCAGGTTCTTGCTCGGGAATTCGCAGCCTGGCTGGTTGGGGTTGACGATCACTGCGGCGTCGGGCAACTGGTCGCCGGGCAGGTGGTGATCGGTCACCACCACATCGATGCCGAGCGCATTGGCCGCTGCGACGCCGTCGACACTGGCGATGCCGTTGTCCACGGTGACGATCACATCCGGCTGCTGCTTAGCGGCCAGCGCCACGATTTCCGGGGTCAGGCCGTAGCCGTACTCGAAGCGGTTGGGCACGATGTAGTCGATGCGCGCGCCCAGCATGCGCAGGCCGCGCACGCCGACCGCGCAGGCGGTGGCGCCGTCGCAGTCGTAGTCGGCCACGATCAGCAGGCGCCGGCCGGCGGCGATGGCGTCCGCCAGGTAAGTCGCGGCCTGGTCGATGCCCTTCAGGGCGGCCGGCGGCACCAGGCCCGGCAGTTCAGTGGCGAGTTCGGCGGGTTCGCGCACGCCGCGCGCCGACAGGATGCGCGCCAGCGTGGGATGCAGGCCGAGTCCGGCCAGCTTGCCGGCATGTTCGGTGGAGAAGGAGCGAACGGCGATTCGGGTCATGTACGGCTTGCGGGAAAACGGTGATCAGGCGGCATAGGCGAGGTCGGACAGCAGCGCGCGCCAGTCGCCGCGCTGGCCCAGGCCGCGCCAGAATTTGCGCAGGTCGGCGCGGCGCACGGTGAATTCGGCGTAGTGGTTGTCGCCGGCCAGCATCAGCGTCACCGCTTGCAACTGGCCGCCTTCGAGTGCGGCCAGCGCCGGGGAGAACCATTCGGCATCGAGTGCGTGCATGCGCTCGATCCACAGGCCCCAGTCTTCGGCGATATGGGCTTCGATGGCGTCCTCAAGCAGCACCATGGCGCTGCCCTCGATGCCTTCGATGGCCTTGAAGCGCGCCGGCGCGGGCTGGCACACAGTGCCGCCGGCCAGCGCCAGGCCGTGCAGGAAAGCGTCGCCTGTCAAAACCGTGTCGGCCAGGCGCGGCACTTGTTGCAGGATGCCGCCGCCGTGGAGCCAGACAGAATTGATGGAGAGCTCTCCGGCGGCTTCCCTGGCCTGGTTCACCGGATGGTCGTACCAGGTCATCTGGATTTCGTTCTGGATCCGGCGCCAGTCGCGGGCGCGCACTCCGGACTGCATCCATACATCGATATTGCGGCCGGTGGCGCGCAGCGGGCTGGCCGCCACAAGTGGCCCGAACACGGCTTCCGGGATGTACCAGCGGGCCGGATGCGGCGTTTCCAGCAAAATGCCGGACTCCCGCAGCAGGTCAGACACCGCGGCGTGCAGGGCGGCCGACTCCTCGGCCCGGACGTGCAACTGGGCCGGGTCCATCAGCACCAGGTGGTCGCGCGCGGCGTGGATGTGTACCGGTTGCAGGCAAGCCCACGCCTGGCCGTCGTTCGCGGCGCCCGCGCTGGCTGCGCCTATATCCGCCAGTCGCATGAACGGGGCGCTGGGCACGCGGACAGTGTCGAGCCCGGCACGTCCGGCCAGCCAGCGCTCATGCGGCAGCGAGCGCTGGAAGGGATCGTCGTGGCGCTCGCGCGGGCCGGGGCTGGCGCGGGTAAGCAACTTTCCCAGCGCCGGCAACTCCAACTGCCGCAGCAGGGCTTCCAGCATGGCGTCGTTGCCCCCGCCGTCCGCGTCGATCGCGGCGCCGGGCGGGACGGAAAAGGGCACAATCAGGGTCAGGTGCGTCATCATGGTGCCGAGATTGTAAACTTGCGGCTGGCGGCCGGCGGAAATATCGTCCCCCGGCCCGGCTGGGACAGTGGCGCGAGCCCGCAGCCAGTAAGCCAAATGCGGCGTTGGCGGTGTGGCGCCGGCGTTACTCCCTAACAACAGGAACCCTCTTGAACTTTCCTTACGAGTGGCAGATCGGTTGGCGATACACCCGCGCAAGCAAGCGCGCCAGCCGCAACACCTTTATTTCCTTTATCTCGATGATTTCCATGGCCGGCATCGCGCTGGGCGTGGCGGCGCTGATCGTGGTGCTGTCGGTGATGAATGGCTTCCAGAAAGAAGTGCGCGACCGCATGCTATCGGTGCTGTCGCACATCGAGGTGGTCGGGCCCGGGGCGCTGCCCGACTGGCAAAAGACCGCCGCCGAGGCGCTGCGCAACAAGGAAGTGATCGGTGCCGCGCCCTATGTGGCGGCGCAGGCCATGCTGACCCGGGATGATGCGGTGCGCGGCGTGCTGCTGCGCGGGGTCGAGCCTTCCGAAGAACCCAAGGTGTCCGATATCGGCAAGCAGTTCCGGGGCGGCGGCATGGATCGCCTGCTGCCCGGCGAATTCGGCATCGCGCTGGGCAACGAACTGGCCAATGCCATGGGTGTGCAGGTGGGCGACAAGGTCACGGTGGTCGTGCCGCAGGGCACCATCACGCCGGCCGGGGTGCTGCCGCGGCTCAAGCAGTTCACGGTGGTCGGGGTGTTCTCGTCGGGCCATTTCGAGTTCGACAGCGCGCTGGCGCTGATCAATATCCGCGACGCCGAAGCCATGTTCCGCCTCGCCGGGCCCACCGGCGTGCGCCTGAAACTGACGGACATGCAGCGCGCGCCGCAAGTGGCCGACGCGCTGGCCGGCACGCTCTCGGGTGAGCTCTACCTGCGCGACTGGTCCAAGCAGAACCGCAACTGGTTCGCCGCGGTGCAGACCGAGAAGCGCATGATGTTCATCATCCTCACGTTGATCATCGCCGTGGCCGCGTTCAACCTGGTGTCCACGCTGGTCATGACCGTGACGGACAAGCAGGCCGACATCGCCATCCTGCGCACCATGGGCGCCCAGCCCGGTTCGATCACCAAGATCTTCATCGTGCAGGGCGTGGCCATCGGCTTTATCGGCACGCTGGCGGGCGTGGCCGGCGGCGCGCTGATCGCCTTCAACATCGACGTGATCGTTCCCTTTATCGAGCGGCTGCTGCATGTGCAGTTCCTGCCGCGCGACATCTATTTCATTAGTGAATTGCCCTCGGATCCCCGCGTGAACGACATTGCCACCATCGGTATCGTTTCCTTTGTACTGTCCATCCTGGCCACGCTCTACCCAAGCTGGCGCGCTGCCCGCGTCAATCCGGCGGAGGCGTTGCGCTATGAGTGAAACCCTGTTGCGCGCCGAACCGGCCGGCAGCGCCGCCGATGCGCCGGGCCAAGCCAACGGCACGCCCGTCCTGCTGGGCGAGGGCCTGACCAAGCGTTTCCGCCAGGGCGGCCTGGACGTGACCGTGCTCAAGGGCGTGGACGTGCGGGTCGAGGCGGGGGAGAAGGTTGCCATCGTCGGCGCGTCCGGCTCCGGCAAAAGTACCTTGCTGCATGTGCTGGGCGGACTCGACAACCCTGACAGTGGCCGGGTTGCCTTGCAGGGCCGGCCCTTTACGGCGCTGCGCGAGAGCGAGCGCAATATCGTGCGCAATCGCGAGCTGGGATTCATCTACCAGTTCCACCACCTGCTGCCTGAGTTCACGGCGCTGGACAACGTGGCCATGCCGATGCGCATCCGCGGGCTGCGTCAGCCCGAGGCGCGGGCGGCGGCGATGGCGGTGCTGGAGCGGGTGGGGCTGGGCGACCGGGCGCAGCACCGGCCCGGCGAGCTGTCCGGCGGCGAACGGCAGCGGGTGGCGATTGCCCGCGCGCTGGTCGGCAGCCCGGCGTGCGTGCTGGCCGACGAGCCCACAGGCAACCTGGACGACCACACGGCGGGTGGCGTCTACGACCTGATGCTGGAGCTGTCGCGCACGCTGGGCACCAGCTTCGTGATCGTGACCCACGACCTCGACCTGGCCAGCCGCTGCGACCGCGTGCTGCGCCTGCGCGACGGGCACCTCCACGCCGAACGCTGAAGCGCATCGCCGCGCCGGCACACCGCCATGTGGATCGATACCCATTGCCACCTCGACGCCGGCGAATTCGACGCCGACCGTGATGCCGTAGCCGCCGCCGCCGCCGCGGCTGGCGTCACCGGCATCGTGCTGCCGGCGGTGGCCCTGTCCAATTTTGCCGCGGTGCGCGCGCTGGCGCAGCGGCACCCTGGCTGCGTCTACGCCCTGGGTATCCATCCGCTGTGCACGCCGGGTGCCGCGCAGTCCGATCTCGATGCCTTGCGCCGGGAGGTGCAAGCCTCGCTGGCCGATCCGCGCTTCGTCGGCATCGGCGAGATCGGGCTGGATTTCTTCGTGCCCGGCCTCGATGCCGCGCACCAGACGTGGATCTACACCGAGCAGCTCAAGATTGCCCGCGAGTTCGACTTGCCGGTGCTGCTGCATGTGCGCAAGTCGCAGGACCAGGTGGCGGCGCAGCTGCGGCGCGCCGGCGTGCGCCAGGGCATCGCCCACGCCTTCAATGGCAGCGTGCAGCAGGCGCGCGGCTTTGTCGATCAAGGCCTCAAGCTGGGCTTTGGCGGCAACCTGACTTTCAGCCGCGCGAAGCAAATCCGGCGCCTGGCGCTGGAGTTGCCGCTCGACGCCATCGTGCTCGAAACCGATGCGCCTGACATCGCCCCCGCATGGCTGTCCGACGACCAGTTCGGCGAGCAGCACAAGGCGCGCAATACGCCTGCCGAAGTGGTGGGCGTGGCCAGGGTGCTGGGCGAGTTGCGTGGTCTCGATGCCGCGACGCTGGCACCGGCGATGTGGCAAAACTCGGTGGCTGCGCTGCCACGCCTGGCCGCCTTTGCGGCAACCATGTTCCCATCGGCATTGCCTGCCCCGGCCGAAACAACCGGCAACCTTTCCGTCTCATCCTGACAAGTTTCGCGGCTGGCGACGGCTGTATAAGCAAACACATCTGACTTCCCGTCCGGGAGCTGGCATGCGTTTGATCCTGCTCGCCTTCGTGGCGGGCTGCTGGTGGCTGCAACAACAGGGCTCGCTGCCGCGCGGCGCCACGGCGTGGGGGCTGGTGGCGGCCGGGGTTGTCGTGGCCCTGCTCGCGCTACGCATGCGCCGCTCCGGCCGGGCTCGCGCGGTCTTGATCGTGCTGTCGGTGCTGGCGGGTTTCGGCTGGTCGGCTTGGCGCGCAGAACTCAGGCTGGGAGAACGCCTGGCGCCCGAACTGGAAGGCGTGGACCTGCTGCTGAGCGGCGTCGTTGCAGGCCTGCCGGCGCAGGCGCCGCGCGGCCAGCGCTTTGTGTTCGCGCTCGATGAGACGCAGGCCCATGGCATGACGACCGGCATTCCCTCGCAGATACTGCTGAGCTGGGACGATGCGCCACCCGCGTTGCGCCCCGGCGAGCGGTACGTCTTTTCGCTGCGTCTGCGCCGGCCGCACGGCCTGGCCAACCCTCATGGTTTCGACTACGAATACTGGCTGATGGCAGCCGGAATCGGCGCTACGGGCTACGTGCGCGACGTCCGGCGCGAGGCGCAGGAGGCCGTTGGTGAACAACTGGCGTGGAGGATCGCGCGATGGCGGATGCAGGTACGCGACCACGTGCTGGGCAGCCTGCCTCCGGATGCGCGCTTTGCTCCGGTCCTTGCGGCGCTGGTGGTGGGCGACCAGCGGGGTATCCAGCAGCGCGACTGGACCTTGTTCACCCGTACAGGCGTCGGCCACCTGATCAGCATCTCCGGCCTGCATATCACCATGATTTCCGGTCTCTTTTCCAGCTTCGCATACTGGTTGTGGCGGCATTCGTTTGGCCTTGGCAGTTGGCTGCGGCGGCCTTTACCGCTGTACTGGCCCGCGCGGCGCGCCGCACTGGTGGCGGCGGTGATGGCCGCACTCGCGTACGGCCTGCTGGCGGGCATGCAGGTGCCGGCGCAGCGTACCGTGTCGATGCTGGTCGTGGCGGCGCTGGCGCTATGGAGCGGCCGCGCGCCGCCTGCTTCCCTGGTGCTGGCCTGGGCCGCGTTCGCGGCGATCGGGCTCGATCCCTGGGCCGTGCTGTCGCCCGGCTTCTGGCTGTCCTTCGGCGCTGTGGGCGTGATCTTCCTGGCCGCGGCGCAGCCCGCCGGGGATGCTGCGTCCTCGTGGTGGCAGCGTCTGCGGTCCACGCTGGCGCAGGCCACACGCACGCAATGGGCCGTCACCGTCGGGCTGGTGCCGTTGACTCTGTTGCTGTTCCAGCAGGTCTCGGTGATCTCGCCACTGGCCAATGCAGTGGCGATTCCGCTGGTCAGCCTGCTGGTGACGCCGCTGGCCCTGCTGGCGGCGGCGCTGCCGGCACCGCTGGCGGGCTGGCTGCTCGTCCCTGCGCACCTGCTGCTGCACTGGCTGGTGATAGGCCTGGAGTGGCTGGCGGCGCCGCCGTGGGCGGTGTGGCAGGCCGCGCGCGCGGGTCCGTTCGCGCTGGGGCTGGCGGTGCTCGGCACGCTGCTGTTGCTGGCGCCCGTGCGTTGCGGCGTGCGTGCGCGCCTGCATGGCGTCGTGCTGCTGCTGCCGATGGTGGTGGCGGGGCGTCAGCCGGTGGCGCAAGGCGAGTTTCGTGCCACCGCGATCGATATCGGGCAAGGCACCGCGGTGCTGGTGGAAACGCACTCGCATGTGCTGCTCTACGATGCCGGTCCGGCCTACGGGTGGGGCGCCGGACGCGGCGAGCCGGGCAGCAGCGCGGGCGCGCGCGCCATCGTGCCGTATCTGCGCGGCGCGGGCGTGCGCAGGCTCGACGCACTGGTGATCAGTCATGAAGATGCCGATCACGCAGGCGGGGCGCGCGACGTGATGGCGGCGTTGGCGGTGGACAGCCTGCTGTCAGGTGCGCCATCAGGCCATCGGCTGCTGGCGCCGCCTGCGGGTGCTGCCTCGCCAAAGGCCCGGCCCTGCGCGGCGGGGCAGCGGTGGGAGTGGGACGGGGTTCGCTTTGTCATGCTGCATCCCTTGCCGGGCGTGGCGCAGAACGCTGCCATCGACAGCAATGCGCGCAGTTGCGTGCTCAAGGTGGAGGCCAGCGCGCGCAGCCTTCTGCTGACTGGCGATATCTCCCGGCGCGACGAGGCGGCGCTGCTGGCGCGGCTGCCGACGCAAGACCTGCGCGCCGATTTCCTGCAGGCGCCGCACCATGGCAGCAACACCTCGTCCAGCGGGTCGTTCCTGGGCGTGGTGGCGCCCGAGCTGGCGCTGTTCCAGATGGGCTATCGCAATCGCCACCGGCATCCGCGCCCCGAGATCTGGGATCGCTACGGCTCGCACGGCATCGCGCGCTATCGCAGCGACGAAACCGGCGCGGTCCAGATCATGACGCGCGGCGAGTCTTACGAGGTGCGGGCTTACCGCCAGCACGAGCGGCGCTACTGGCGCGCGGCGCCGCCGGCGCCTCGCTGAGATGCGCGGGCTCGGCCTGGGCGATGCGGCGCTCGCGCAGATGGGCCTTGGCGCGCTGCAGGCCGGCGGAGACGGTGTCGGCGCGTTCCAGTGCGACGCCGGCCGCAAGCACGTCGCCCAGCACCAGGTGGCAGATGCGGGAGGTCATTGGCGTGTAGACCTCGCTGTCTTCTTCCACGTCCGAGAACACGCATACGTCCGCCAGCGCGGCCAGCGGCGAACCGCTGTGGGTCAGCGCCAGCACGCTGGCGCCGCTGGCGCGGGCCAGCGTGGCGGCGGCCAGCATGTCCCAGGTGCGCCCGCTGTTGGAAACCAGCACCGCCACATCGCCTGGGCCGAGCAACGCCGCGGACATGCTGAATACATGCGAATCCGAGTACGCAACGGTGGGAATGCCGAGGCGGAAGAACTTGTGCTGGATATCCAGCGCGACGATGCCAGAGTTGCCGCAGCCATAGAACTCGATGCGCCGCGCCGCCGCGAGCAGCTGGATGCCGTGCTCGATCTGGTCCGCGGACAGCGCATTGCGCACTGTCATCAGCGTGGCGATGGTGCGGTCGAACACCTTGCCGGCGATGTCGGCGGGACGGTCTTCGGCCTTGACGTCCTGGTGCACGAAGGGCGTGCCGCCGCCCACGTTCTGGGCGAACTGGAGTTTGAACTCGCGGAAGCCGTCATAACCGAGCGCGGCGCAAAAGCGCGCGATGGTGGGCTGGGATACACCCGCTCGCTCGGCCAGTTCTGGCATCGACAAACGGATCACGCTGGCGCCGTGCCGGGCAACGTAGTCGGCAAGGCGGCGTTCGGAGGGGCGAAGCGTGTCGTAGACGGCAAGGATTCGGTCGCGCATGGTAAGGAGGGCTGTCTGTGCCGGGGCATTCTTGTGCCTTTGGCCCCGGTATCCGGGGTTCGGTAGTTCGCACTGCATGTAGATATTCTACATAATCAACATCGAAATCGCCTCGGCTTCCGGTGGGCTTGTGACTAGGGGTTTCACCTATTCTGTCGATTTTTGCCGTGAATGCGGCGCTTTGTGATGCGTGCGCATGGTGTTTTCAAATTGCCTTTCGATATAATGTAGAAAATCTACAAACAAACGCGTTCCCCAGTCCTCCCGGATACGATCAGGCATCACGACCAGGAATCCCACGCATGTCAAAAGCCCTCCACGCCGAAGTACAGTCCGTCACCGCGCGCGTGATCGCGCGCAGCCAGCGCAGCCGTGCCGCCTACCTGGCGCGTTGCGAACGCGCCCAGCAGGAGCTGGGTCCCTTGCGCGGGCTGTCCTGTGCCAACCTCGCGCATGGCCTGGCCGCGTTGCCAGTGCATGACAAGCTCAAGCTGCGGGTCGAGCATGCCGCCAATCTCGGCATCGTCACCGCCTATAACGACATGCTGTCGGCCCACCAGCCGTACGAGCGCTACCCCGGCGTGATCCGCGAGGCCGCGCGCGCCGTTGGCGCGGTGGCGCAGGTGGCGGGCGGGGTGCCGGCGATGTGCGACGGCATCACGCAGGGCAATGCCGGCATGGAGTTGTCGCTGTTCTCGCGCGACGCCATCGCGATGGCGACCGCGGTCTCGCTGTCGCACAACACCTTCGATGCCGCCGTGATGCTTGGCGTGTGCGACAAGATCGTGCCGGGCCTGCTGATGGGCGCGCTGCAGTTCGGCCACCTGCCGGTGGTGTTCGTGCCGGCCGGGCCGATGTCGACGGGCCTGTCCAACAAGGAAAAAGCGCGCGTGCGCCAGCTCTACGCCACCGGCCAGGTCGGCCGCGAAGCCTTGCTGGAAGCCGAGTGCGAGGCCTATCACGGGGCCGGCACCTGCACCTTCTACGGCACCGCCAACAGCAACCAGTTCCTGATGGAGATCATGGGGCTGCATATGCCCGGCGCGGCCTTTGTGCATCCTGACAGCGGTCTGCGCGATGCGCTCACCGCCGCCGCCGCGCAACGCGCGCTGGCCCTGACGGCGCGGGGTGCGGACTACCTCCCGCTGGCGCGCATCGTTGACGAACGCGCCGTGATCAATGCCGTGGTGGGCCTGCTGGCCACCGGCGGTTCGACCAACCACACCATCCACCTCGTGGCGATGGCGCGCGCGGCCGGCATCATCATCGACTGGGACGACTTCGACCGCCTCTCGCGCATCACGCCGCTGCTGGCGCGGGTCTATCCCAACGGCGCCGCCGACGTGAACCATTTCCACGCCGCCGGCGGCGTGGCCTACGTGATTCGCCAGTTGCTCGACGCGGGGCTGCTGCATGAGGACGTGGAAACCGTGGCCGGGCACGGCCTGGCACGCTACACGCAGGAACCCGTGATGATCGACGGCGTGCTGCAGTGGCGTGACGGTGCGGCTACCAGCGGTGACGCGACGGTTCTGGCCACCGCGGCCGAGCCGTTCTCCGCCGAGGGCGGCCTGCGCTTGCTGCAGGGCAATCTTGGCCGCGGCATGATCAAGGTGTCGGCGGTGGCGCCGGAGCATCGGGTGGTGGAGGCGCCGGCGCGCGTCTTCGATTCCCAGGAAGGCTTGCAGGCCGCGTTCGATGCCGGCGAGCTGGCTGGCGATGTGGTCGCGGTGGTGCGCTTCCAGGGGCCGAACGCCAACGGCATGCCCGAGCTGCACCGCCTTACGCCGGTGCTGGGCGCGCTGCAGGATGCCGGCCACAAGGTGGCGCTGGTGACCGATGGGCGCATGTCGGGTGCTTCGGGTAAGGTGCCGGCTGTCATTCATGTGGGTCCGGAGGCACTTGCTGGGGGGCCCTTGTCGCGAGTGCGCGATGGCGACCGCCTCCGCGTGGATGCCGTCGCTGGCACCCTGGAATGGCTCGGTGGCGCCGACGGCGACGCCGACTTCGCGGCGCGCGCCTCGGCGGTACTGCCGGACGACGCTTTCGCCAGCTTCAGCGTCGGCCGCGGCCTGTTTGGCCTGTTCCGCCGCAATGCGCGGATAGCAGAAGAGGGCGGCAGCGCGCTGGACCTGTCCGAAGCCGACGCGCACGGCGCTGTCCAAACCGGCGCGGCCGTCGCACAATAGGCGGCGCGCCCCGATATTTGTGTCATTTGTGTCCCCGGCAGCCAACGGCTGGCGGGGACGACCCCGAGCCGGCCCATGCGGGTCCTATCATGGCTTCAGGGCCGTATGCTTCCGGACACTGCCGGCGGCCGGCGCGGGGACTACCGACAAGGATGGGCAAACCATCCGAACACGATCGCTGGAGCAGACATGATCTACATCCTGATGGGCGTTTCCGGCAGCGGAAAGAGCACCGTCGGCCAGATGCTGGCCGAGACCCTGCATTGCGGCTTTCACGACGCCGATGATTTCCACAGCGCCGCCAACAAGGCGAAGATGCACAACGGCATCCCGCTGACTGATGAAGACCGCTGGCCCTGGCTGGCCGCCATGCGCGCGGCGATCGATGCGGCCCGCGCCGAAGGCCGCACCCATGTGTTCACCTGTTCCGCGTTGCGCCAGACCTATCGCGACCGGCTGACGCCGCCCGACGGCGGCGTGACCTTTGTCTATATGAAGGGCGACGCCGCGGTCATCGGCGGTCGCCTGGCCGAGCGCAGCGAGCACTTCTTCAATCCGGCGCTGCTGCAGAGCCAGTTCGAAACGCTGGAGGAGCCGCGCGACGCGCTGGTACTCGATATCCGCCAGACCCCTGAAGCCCTGGTGCAGTACATCCTGGCCGAAGTGCCGGCATGCAAGGGTACGGCCGTGGCGCGTTAGCGCGGCGCGGTTGCCCCCGCCCGGACCGTTCCCGGGCGCCGTCTTGGTGCGAATTGAGGAGGGGCTGGCAGACATCTTGCTTAATCCATGTTTGATGGCGCGAATGCCCGCCGCTTGCGGCTTTCGTGGTCATAGGTATCCTATAGGTACAGCACTTCGAAGCATGACGACGGTCCGCGGCTGCGCCGCCGGGCTGCGGGTGGTGACCTCAAGGTGCTGTGCCGGGAACAAGAAGCCAATCAAAACGGGATCGCCGGCAGTTTGGGCGGCGCCCAAATCATGGGGGAACGGCCATCATGGCGGCGCGGTTTTTCGACGAGATGCTCGATTGGCAAGATGGCGTGGCGGCAGCGATCCACGCGGGAGAGTCCCTGCCGGCAGGTGCCGTGCGGGGGCATTACAAGCAGTTCGCGGACTGGCTGGCGCGACAGTCCGAAGGCACCATGGGCAACAAGCGCGCGGAGGCGGACCTGATCTTCCGGCGTGTGGGCATCACTTTCGCCGTGTATGGCGAAAAGGACGAGTCCAACAGCGGCACCGAGCGCACCATCCCGTTCGACGTGATTCCCCGGATCTTTCCCGCCAGCGAGTGGGCCACGCTGGAGCGCGGGCTGCGCCAGCGGGTCTCCGCGCTGAATCGCTTCATTCACGATATCTATCACGGCCAGGACATCATCCGCGCCGGCGTGATTCCCCCAGACCAGATCTACAACAACGCGCAGTACCGGCCCGAGATGCTCGGCATCGACGTGCCGCGCGATATCTATGCCCACGTTGCGGGCATCGACGTGGTACGCGCGGGCGAGGGCGAGTTCTACGTGCTGGAAGACAACCTGCGCGTGCCCTCCGGCGTCTCCTACATGCTGGAGAACCGCAAGATGATGATGCGGTTGTTTCCCGACCTGTTCGCGCGCAACCGCGTGGCGCCGGTGGCCCACTATCCGGACCTGTTGCTCGACATGTTGCGCGGGGTCTCGCCGCAGAACATCGCCGATCCCACCGTGGTGGTACTGACGCCCGGCATGTACAACTCCGCCTATTTCGAGCACGCCTTCCTGGCCCAGCAGATGGGCGTGGAGCTGGTCGAGGGCAGCGACCTGTTCGTGCAGGACGATCATCTCTACATGCGTACCACGCAGGGCCCGCAGCGCATCGACGTGATCTACCGCCGGGTCGACGACGACTTCCTCGACCCGCTGGTGTTCCGGCCCGATTCCACGCTGGGCGCGGCGGGACTGCTGTCGGTCTATCGCGCCGGCAACGTCACCATCTGCAATGCCATCGGCACTGGCGTGGCCGACGACAAATCGATCTATCCCTATGTGCCGGACATGATCCGCTTCTACCTCGGCGAGGAAGCCATCCTGAACAATGTCCCGACCTATATGTGCCGCCGTCCCGACGACCTGCAGTACGTGCTCGATCACATGGACGAACTGGTGGTGAAGGAAACCCACGGCGCCGGCGGCTACGGCATGCTGGTGGGCCCGGCCGCCACCCGCGCCGAGATCGATACCTTCCGCGAGGTCGTGCGCGCGCGTCCGGAGCAGTACATCGCGCAACCCACGCTGGCGCTGTCAACCTGCCCGACCTACGTCGAGTCCGGCATCGCGCCGCGCCACATCGACCTGCGCCCATTCGTGCTGTCGGGCAAGGACGTGCGCATGGTGCCCGGCGGATTGACGCGCGTGGCGCTGCGGGAAGGCTCGCTGGTGGTCAATTCCTCGCAGGGCGGGGGCACCAAGGACACCTGGGTGCTGGAGCGCTGAAGCGCGGCGCTCGCAAGGATTGTTTGAGATTCCCGCGCCGGCCGCCTCGATGCCGGCGGCGCGCGGGCGAACAGTGCAGTACGAGGGGACTGACATGCTTAGCCGCACTGCCGACCATCTGTTCTGGATGGCGCGCTACACCGAGCGCGCGGAGAATACCGCGCGCATGCTCGACGTGAATTACCAGACGTCGCTGTTGCCGCAATCCGCCGAGGTGGCGGAGCAGGGCTGGTGGGCCATGCTCGATATCTCCGAGCTGACCACGGTGTTTGACGAGAAGTACGGCCTGCTGACGCGCGACGATGTGATCGACTTCATGGTGCGGGACATGACCAATGTCTCGTCGATCATGAGCTGCCTACGCGCGGCGCGCGAGAATGCGCGCGCGGTGCGCGGCTCGCTGACCACCGAGGTGTGGGAGACCATCAACACCACCTGGCTCGACGTGCAGCGCATGATCGCTGACGGCATTCTGTCCGACGATCCCGCGCAATTCTTCGAGTGGGTCAAGTTCCGCTCCCACCTGGCCCGTGGCGTGCAGTTCGGCACCATGCTCAAGGACGATGCTTTCCATTTCATGCGGCTGGGTACGTTCCTGGAGCGCGCCGACAATACCGCGCGGATCCTCGATGTGAAATTCCAGGCCGGCACGCTGGACGACAGCGATCCCAATCGCGACGCCAACGATTTCTATCATTGGGCGGCGGTACTGCGCTCGGTGTCCGGCTTCGAGGTCTACCGCAAGATCTACCGCACGGTGATCACGCCCGAGCGCGTGGCCGAGCTGCTGATCCTGCGCCCGGACATGCCGCGTTCGCTGGTATCGAGCATGGACGAGGTGGTGGCGATCCTGTCGCTGGTCGGGAACCAGCATTCTTCGGAGACCGAGCGGCAGGCTGGTAAACTCCACGCCGATTTGAAATACGCGCGCATCGACGACATCTTCGCCGTCGGGCTGCATGCTTACCTGACCAGTTTCCTGGAGCGCATCGGCGACCTCGGCAACGGCATCAGCCGGGATTTTCTCGTGCCGCTGCTGGCTGCCTGAGCCACTTCACGTGGGAGGTTGTGCCGGCCTCGCCATATCGTGAAATACAAGATTCATCACAAGACGGTTTACCGTTACGCCGAGCCGGTCCGGCGCAGCGTGCACGAACTGCGGCTCGCGCCGCGTTCGGGCCCGTTGCAGGCCGTGCAAGGCTGGCAGCTATCGGTGCCGGGCAACCTGTCCGAGGCCCGCGACGGCTTTGGCAATATCGTTCACAGCTTTACCGTGGCGGGCCCTGCGCATACGCTGGTGATCGAGGCAGGCGGCGTGGTGGAAGTGACGCCGCCCGCCGGCGGAGAAGTGCCGCTTTTCTGCGATGCGCCGCCGGCGGGCGAGGCGCGTGTCTCGCCGCTTTACTACCTGGGCAGCACGCCGCTGACCGCCGCGCATCCGGAAATGTTACGTTTTGCCTCGCCCTACCTGGCGGCGGGGCACGAGGTGCCGGCCCTGCTGGCTCTGGCCGGTGGCATAGCCGAGCGGGTGCGGTACAAGGCAGACAGCACGGATGTGGGCACGTCAGCCAGCGAGGCCTTCGGGCTGGGCAGCGGGGTTTGCCAGGATCAGGCGCAAGTGATGGTGGCATGTTGCCGCGCCCTCGGTATTCCGGCGCGCTACGTCAGCGGCTATTTCTACGACCCGGCGGCCTCCGAGTTGGCCAGCCATGCCTGGGCCGATGTCTGTGTGGACGTGGACAGGGAGCTGTGGTGCAGTATCGACGTGACGCACGCTTGCCTGAGCGACACGCGTCATGTCCGGCTTGCGGTCGGGCGTGATTACCGCATGGCCGCGCCGGTGAGAGGCATTCGCGAGGGCGGCAGCGGCGAGCAGCTGGCGGTCGAGATTGCCATTGCACCGCTGCAGTGAGCGAGGTGGTGCGAAGCGCACCAGGAATGGGCGTGATACGGTGTTCCAGCCGCGCAGGGGCGGCGCTAGAATGCGGCCTGGCTCCGGGCAGTGCGCCGGGCGGGGCCGTGCACCATAACAAGACGAGATCATGACGTACTGTGTAGCCATGCGGCTGGATGCCGGTCTGGTGTTCCTCTCCGATTCCCGCACCAATGCCGGGGTCGACGCGATTTCGACCGCGCGCAAGATGACTGTGTTCGAGGAGCCGGGCGACCGCGTGATGGTGCTGCTGACGGCGGGCAACCTGGCGATCAGCCAGGCGGTGCGCCAGATACTCGCAGAAGGCCGCGACGAGAAGCGCTCCCTGTGGACCGCGCGCGATATGTTCGAGGCGGCCGCCATCGTTGGCGACGCGGTGCGCCAGGTGCACAAGCACGATGCCCACGCCCTGCGCGAGGCTGGCATCGAGTTCAATGTGAGTCTGATCTTCGGCGGGCAGATCCGTGGCGAGCGGGTGCGCCTGTTCCATGTGTACGCGGCGGGGAATTTTGTCGAAGCCACGCCCGAGAACTGCTATTTCCAGATCGGCGAGGCCAAGTACGGCAAGCCCATCATCGATCGCGTGGTGGAACCCACGCTGCCGCTTGGCCAAGCCGCCAAATGCGCACTGATCTCGATGGACTCCACCCTGAAATCCAATATCTCGGTGGGCCTGCCCCTGGACCTGCTGGTCTACGAGGCCGATTCGCTGCGCGTGACCCGCTTCGTCAATATCGACGAGAAGAACGCCTACTTCCGCATGATCCGCGATACCTGGGGGCATCGCCTGCGCCAGGTCTTCGGCGAGATCAACGATCCGGAATGGGATGCCTGCGCCCCGGCGGAGTTTCCGCTGGCGCGCCAGGGCGAAGGCGACCGCTGGGGGCAGCCGGTGCGCGCCACGCGCGAACGCGCCGGCACCCAGGACTGAGGGCGGATATCCCAGATGCGTGACATCCTGCATTTTTCGCATGCCAACGGCTTTCCCGTCAGCACCTACCGCAAGCTGTTCGCAACGCTGGAAGACGATTTCGAGATCCGCGCCGTGGACCGATACGGCCATGACCCGAAGTTCCCGGTCACGCGAGAGTGGCCGCACCTCGTCGATGAGTTGCTGGCTTCCGTGGAGCAGAAGTACCGCGAGCCGGTGTGGCTGGTGGGGCATTCGCTCGGTGGCTTCCTGTCGCTGATGGCCGCGCTGCGGCGCCCGCAATGGGTGCGCGGCGTGGTGATGCTCGATTCGCCCGTGATCGCCGGCTGGCGTGCCGCCTTGCTAAAGGCCGGCCAGCGCTTCGGCCTGGACGAACGGCCCGGCCCCGCGGCGGTGACGCGGCGGCGCCGCACCCACTGGCCGGGTGCCGAGGCGGTCTGGGAACATTTCCGTTCCAAGCCGGTATTCGCGGCCTGGGATGAGGAGGTGCTGCGCGACTACGCCATGCATGGCACCGAGCCGACCGGCAACGACGCCGAGCGCCGCCTGCGTTTCGAGCGTGAGATCGAGTACCATATCTACCGCACCCTGCCCACCAGCCTGGGCTCGCGCGTTGCGCGCGGCGCGCCGGTGCCGGTCGGCTTTGTCGCCGGCACGCAGTCGCGCGAAGTGCGGCAGTGCGGGCTCGGCGCCACGCGCAAGCTGGTGGGAGAGCGCCTGCGCTTTATCGAGGGCGGGCATCTTTATCCGATGGAGCGGCCCGGCCAGACGGCCGGATTGATCCGCGATCTCGTCGGCGAAATGCGGGGCAATTCGCCCGCGGCCGCGCGTCCGTAGCCGGGGTCAGGCAGGGGCAGCAGCGAGGGCCGGGGTGCGAAGCGGCGAATGCGTCTCAGCGGTTGCCGGGCAAGGCGACTTGTCGCAAATGCGGCGCTGCAGCAGCCAGGCTCTCATGTATAATCCCGATTTCCCCGGCAAGCTCGGTTTATGACCAAATTCGTCTTCGTCACCGGTGGTGTCGTCTCTTCGCTCGGCAAGGGCATCGCTGCTGCTTCGCTCGCGGCCATTCTTGAGTCGCGCGGCCTCAAAGTCACCCTCCTCAAGCTAGATCCCTACATCAACGTCGATCCCGGCACGATGAGCCCCTTCCAGCATGGCGAGGTGTTCGTCACGGAAGACGGTGCTGAAACCGACCTCGATCTCGGCCACTACGAGCGCTTCGTCTCGGCCAAGATGCGCAAGTCGAACAACTTCACCACGGGCCAGATCTACGAGTCGGTGATCCGCAAGGAACGCCGCGGCGAGTACCTCGGCAAGACGGTGCAGGTAATCCCGCATATCACCAACGAAATCCAGGCCTTCATCGAGCGCGGCGCGGCTGCGTCGCACGGTGGCAAGGCGGACGTCGCGCTGGTGGAAATCGGCGGCACGGTGGGCGATATCGAATCGCTGCCGTTCCTGGAAGCCGCGCGCCAGATGAGCCTGCGCATGGGCCGCAACCACGCTGCCTTCGTGCACCTGACGCTGGTGCCGTTCATCGCCAGCGCCGGCGAGCTGAAGACCAAGCCGACCCAGCACTCGGTGCAGAAGCTGCGTGAAATCGGCATCTCGCCGACCGCGCTGCTGTGCCGCGCGGACCGCCCGATCCCGGACGAAGAGCGCGCCAAGATTTCGCTGTTCTCCAATATCCCGCAGGAAGCCGTGATCTCGGTCTGGGACGCGGACAGCATCTACAAGATCCCGCAGATGCTCAACGAGCAGGGCCTCGACCGCCTGATCTGCGAGGAACTGCGTATCGACCCGAAGCCGGCAGATCTCTCCATGTGGCAACGCCTGGTCAATGCCCAGGAAAATCCGCAGCATGAGATCACCATCGGCATGGTTGGCAAGTACGTCGACCTGACCGAGTCGTACAAGTCGCTGATCGAAGCGCTGCGCCACGCCGGCATGCATACCGCCACCCGCGTGAACATCGAGTACATCGATTCGGAAGAGCTGGAATCGGGCCACCTCGAAGTGCTCAAGCCGCTGGACGCCATCCTGGTGCCGGGCGGTTTCGGCAAGCGCGGCACGGAAGGCAAGATCCGCGCGATCCAGTACGCCCGTGAGAACAAGGTGCCGTACCTGGGCATCTGCCTGGGCATGCAGCTGGCCGTGATCGAATTCGCCCGCCATGTGGCGGCGATGGCCGATGCCAATTCGACCGAGTTCAACCTGGAAACCGAACATCCGGTGGTGGCACTGATCACCGAATGGGTCGACCGTGAAGGCAAGGTGGAGGAGCGCTCCGCCGAGTCCGACCTGGGAGGCACCATGCGCCTGGGCGCGCAGCGCGTACCGGTCAAGCCGGGCACCAAGGCAGCCAGGATCTACGGCGAAGAAGTCAACGAGCGCCATCGCCATCGCTACGAGGTCAACAATCACTATGTGCCGACGCTGGAAAAGGCGGGCATGGTGATTTCGGCTCGCACCCCGACCGAAGACCTGCCCGAGATGATGGAACTGCCGGAAAGCATGCACCCGTGGTTCGTGGGCGTGCAGTTCCACCCGGAATTCACCTCCACCCCGCGCGATGGCCATCCGCTGTTCAAGGCCTACGTGGAAGCGGCGCTGGCCAGCCAGCAGAGCAAGGCGGGCTGAGCCCCGGCACCGCAAGCAGGAGACTAGTGATGAAACTCTGTGGATTTGACGTTGGCCTGGACCGGCCCTTCTTCCTGATCGCCGGTCCGTGCGTGATCGAGTCCGAGCAGATGGCGCTGGATACCGCCGGCGAGCTCAAGGCGATCACCGGCGAGCTCGGCATCCCGTTTATCTACAAGTCCTCGTTCGACAAGGCCAACCGCTCGTCGGGCAGGACCTTCCGCGGGCTGGGCATGGAGAAAGGGCTGGAGATCCTCGCCACGGTCAAGCGCGAGATCGGTGTGCCGGTGCTGACCGATATCCACGAGATCGACGAGGTCAAGCCGGTGGCGGCGGTGGTCGATGTACTGCAGACGCCGGCCTTCCTGTGCCGTCAGACCGACTTCATCCGCGCGTGCGCGCAGAGCGGCCGTCCCGTCAATATCAAGAAGGGACAGTTCCTCGCGCCGCATGACATGAAGAACGTCATCGACAAGGCGCGCGACGCCGCGCGCGAGGCAGGGCTGCCGGAAGACAGCTTCATGGCTTGCGAGCGCGGCGTTTCCTTCGGCTACAACAACCTGGTCTCCGATATGCGCTCGCTCGCGATCATGCGCGAGACCGGCGCGCCGGTGGTGTTCGATGCCACGCACTCGGTGCAGCTGCCGGGCGGCCAGGGCACCAGCTCCGGCGGCCAGCGCGAATTCGTGCCGGTGCTGGCGCGCGCTGCCGTGGCGGTGGGCGTGGCGGGCCTGTTCATGGAAACGCATCCGGACCCGAGCAAGGCCATGTCGGACGGCCCCAATGCCGTGCCGCTGTCGCGCATGAAGGAACTGCTGTCCGTGCTCAAGGAACTCGATACGCTGGTCAAGCGCTCGGGCTTCCTCGAAGACAATTTCGGCTGGCCCGCGGCCTGCGCCTGAGCGCGCAGCGCCGTTGCCGACATGGCCGTCATCAGGCGGCCATGATCAGCCAAGTAGAATCAACACCATAAAATCACACGGAGATACGCCATGGCCAGCGGCTATATCATTGCCCACGTCGATGTCACCGATCCCCAGCAGTATGAAGAGTACAAGGTGCTCTCCAGCCATGCCATGAAGGTGCATGGCGCCGAGGTGCTGGTGCGTGGCGGCAAGACCGAGAAGCTGGAGGGCGACTGGGCCCCGACGCGCGTGGTCGTGCTGAAGTTTCCCAGCTATGACGCGGCAAAGTCGTTCCACGACAGCGAGGAATATCGCGCCGCGCGCAAGTCGCGCGAGCATGCCGCGCGCATGAACATGATCGTGGTAGAAGGCGTTTAGGCATTAATCAGCGCCCGTCAGCGGTAGTCCAGGGCATGGCGCCCGTGTAGTACGAAGTCATCAAGCATCAACAGTCCAAGAGGAATCCATGAGTGCAATCGTAGATATCATCGGTCGCGAAGTTCTCGACTCGCGCGGTAACCCGACGGTCGAGTGCGACGTCCTGCTCGAATCCGGCGTGATGGGCCGCGCGGCAGTGCCGTCGGGCGCATCCACCGGTTCGCGCGAAGCCATCGAGCTGCGTGACGGCGACAAGTCGCGCTATCTCGGCAAGGGCGTGCTGAAGGCTGTCGAGCATATCAACACCGAAATCTCCGAAGCCATCATGGGCCTGGATGCCTCCGAGCAGGCTTTCCTGGACCGTACCCTGATCGACCTCGACGGCACCGACAACAAGGCTCGCCTGGGCGCCAATGCCACGCTGGCCGTATCGATGGCCGTGGCCAAGGCCGCCGCTGAAGAAGCCGGCCTGCCGCTGTACCGCTACTTCGGCGGTTCGGGCGCGATGCAAATGCCGGTGCCGATGATGAACATCGTCAACGGTGGCGCGCATGCCAACAACAGCCTGGACATCCAGGAATTCATGATCATGCCGGTGTCGCAGACGAGCTTCCGCGAAGCCCTGCGTTGCGGCGCCGAAGTGTTCCACGCGCTCAAGAAGATCCTGTCCGACAAGGGCATGTCCACGGCGGTTGGCGACGAGGGCGGCTTTGCCCCCAACTTCGCTTCCAACGAAGAGTGCCTGAACACCGTTGTGCTGGCCATCGAGAAGGCCGGCTACCGTGCAGGCGAAGATGTCCTGCTGGCGCTGGACTGCGCGGCTACCGAGTTCTATCACGAAGGCGAAGGCCAGTACCACCTGGAAGGCGAGGGCCTGAAGCTGACCTCGACCCAGTTCGCCGACTACCTGGCCAACCTGTGCGACAAGTTCCCGATCGTGTCGATCGAGGACGGCATGGCCGAAGGCGACTGGGACGGCTGGAAGGTGCTGACCGACAAGCTGGGCAAGCGCGTGCAGCTGGTGGGCGACGACCTGTTCGTGACCAATACCAAGATCCTGAAGGAAGGCATTGAGAAGGGCATCGGCAACTCGATCCTGATCAAGATCAACCAGATCGGCACACTGACCGAGACCTTCGCCGCCATCGAGATGGCCAAGCGCGCTGGCTACACCGCCGTGATCTCGCACCGCTCGGGCGAAACCGAGGACAGCACCATCGCCGATATCGCGGTGGGCACCAACGCCGGCCAGATCAAGACCGGCTCGCTGTCGCGCTCGGACCGTATCTCGAAGTACAACCAGCTGCTGCGCATCGAGGAAGATCTCGGCGATATCGCCAGCTACCCGGGCAAGAGCGCGTTCTACAATCTGCGCTAAGCGCGTGTCATGCGCCGGCCGCGGCCGGCGCTGACGCAACTTCCTTTTCCGCTTAAGCGCCAGAACCCATGCGCCTGATCTCGTTGCTGTTGTTCGTGCTGTTGCTCGCCATCCAGTATCCCTTATGGCTGGGCAAGGGCGGTTGGCTGCGTGTGTGGGACATGGACAAGCAGGTGCAGGAACAATCGGCGCGCAACCAGTTGCTCAAGTTGCGCAATGCCAAGCTGGAAGGGGAAGTGAAGGACCTGGAGGATGGCACAGGCGCCATCGAGGAACGTGCCCGCTATGAGTTGGGCATGGTCAAGGATGGCGAGGTGTTCGTGCAGTTCGTGGCGCCCGCGCCCAAGGTCAGCGCCACGCCGCCGCTGCCGCCTCCGCCGAATTCCCCGGCGTTCAACCGCCACTGACGACTGGCGCCAGTTCCTGGGCAGAGTCTATTGACCTGCCGCACCTCAAGCGGCGCCCGGCAAACTCACCACCAATACGGATAGCCGCCCCAGCCCCGGTAGCCGGGGCTGCTGAAGCCGACTCCGCCGCCCCAGTGGCCACCGCCCCACCCTCCGTAATACAGGTTCCAGCTTGGATAGGCATAGGCTGCAGCCTGCGCCATGGCCTCGGCCTCTTGCTGGCGCGCGATGGCGGCTTCCTGCTCGCGCAGCACCTGTTGGTTCAGGGCGTCGAGCTTCTGCCTTTCTTCAGGGGTGAGGGGCGCCGGCGGAACACCGTTGGGCACCAGGCGCGCGGTCGGCGGCGAGCCGTTGATGTCGCGCGGCAACTCCGCGCAGCCGCCGCAGGCCAGCACTGCGCCGAGCAGCAAGACGCCGATCGTGCCCTGCGCGCGGACCAGGCGTGACGCTTTGCACGCTGCGGCGACGGCGGACGGGGTTGAAGGCAAAGCGGACATGGTGACTCCCTGACTCTGGTAGGTCGCTGATGCTTGGACCGCGGCGGAGGGCGTAAAGGTTCCTCGTGGGGTTCCTTCCGAGCCGCTCCGCCTTACCGCGTTGCAGTTTAGTGTTGCTGCGCCGCACCGTCACCGGCGCCGGTAGCGACGGGGGCCGGCGCAAATAGTTGCGCGCAGTCAACCGGATCGAAGTGATATTGCTGGCCGCAGAAATCGCACTGGATCTCCACTTCGCCGCGTTCGACCAGGATGTCCTCGATTTCCACGCGGCCCAGGTTTTGCAGCATGCCAGCCACCTTGGCACGCGAGCACGAGCACTGGAAGTGCGGCGTGAGCGGCTCGAATACGCGCAGACCGGTGGCTTGCAGGTCTTCCCAGAAGAGGCGGCGCAGCAGAGTATCGGGCGTTTCGGCCAGGAGTTCTTCGTCCTTCAGCGTGGCGCCGAGCTGGCAGGCGCGGTCCCAGGTGTCCAGGTCCTGCGCGCGGCCGGTGTCCGCCAGCGGCACGCCGGTTTCGCCGACTTCGGCGGGCGCGCGCCCGGCATGGCCTTCCAGCGTGCCACCGTAGGACGGCAGCTTCTGCAGCAGCATGCCGGCGGCAACTTTGTCGTCGGCGGCCAGCCACAGCCGGGTGTCGAGCTGCTCGGACGCTTGCATATAGTGTTCGAGCACGGCAGTCATCGACGCCATCGGGCCGTGTGCATCGGCCAGCGGCACGATGCTCTGGTACGGCTGCTGTCCGGGTAGCTTGTCCTGCGGGTCCAGCGTGATGGCGAAGCGGCCGCGGCCGTTGATGTTGACGAGGTCCGCCAGCGTGGCATCGTCGGCCAGCGCTACGCCTTCGGCTAGCTTGGCGGTCGCCCGCATCGACAGGTCGGACAGGCATTCCACCACCAGCATGCGCACCGGGCCGTCGCCGTGCACTTGCATCACCAGCGCGCCGTTGAACTTCAGGTTGGCCGAAAGCAGGGCGGCGGCGGACATCATTTCACCCAGCAGGCGGCGCACCGGCGCCGGGTAATGATTGCGGCGCAGTACTTCCTGCCAGGTGGTCTGCATGCGCACCAGTTCGCCGCGAACGGGGGCCGCGTCGAACAGGAATTTCTGCAGGGTGTCGGGGGTGGTGGTGTCAGTCACGATGATCCGTCGGTAAATCGGTGCGGGCGTCGCGGCGCCTTAGTCGATGCGTTTGAGTTGCGTCTTGTACATGGCCTGGCGCGTGGCGTAGGTCTCGGCATTGCGGTACAGGTTGGCCACATCCTGCTCGGTGAGTTCGCGCACCACCTTGGCCGGCGCGCCCAGGATCAGCGAACGATCCGGGAATACCTTGCCTTCGGTGACCACGGCCCCGGCGCCGACCAGGCACTCCTTGCCGATCACTGCACGGTTCAGGATCACCGCCTGGATGCCGATCAGCGAGCCTTCGCCCACCGTGCAGCCATGCAGCATGGCCTGGTGGCCGATCGATACCTTGTCGCCGATGGTCAGCGGGCAGCCGGGGTCGGTGTGGAGCACGGTGCCTTCCTGCACATTGCTGGACTCGCCCACCACGATCGGTTCGTTGTCGCCCCGGATCACCACGCCTGGCCAGACGCTGGCGCGCGCCTTGAGCGTCACGTTGCCGATGATGGTAGCCTCCGGCGCCACATAGGCATCCGGATCGATGGTGGGGGCAACGTCGCCGAGCTGGTAAAGCGCCATGAGGTCTCCTGCACAAGTTCGTATGGGTATATGGGGTTTGCCGCCAGGCTTTAAAGGGTCGCGGGCGGCCTGGCATGGAGCGCCACCCGCCGGGCCCTACAATGGCGGCAAACCGGATTTTACGCTTATGCCAGCAAACCTTCCCGATGCCGCCTCTCCTGGCGCCCCTGACCCCGATCGCGGCGGCATGCCGCTTGCCGCACCTGGCTCTTTGTCCGGCGTGGCGGTGCCGTCCTTGCGCCGCCAGGCGCTTGCCATCCTCTGTTTGAGCGATGCGCACGAGAAGGCCGCGGCCACACGCCGGATGCGGCTTGCGGGCGAAGCCATGGCGCCGGAGGCCCTGGGCATCGGCGAGGCGATCTCGGCCGAACTGCCGCTGCCCGGCCGGCCGCCGCTGCCCGAACTGGTGGCGCCGCAGCGGGTCGAGCGGCGGCGGTCCATCCATATGCCCGCCGGGCGCGCGGCGCTGATCCACGCGCTTGCGCATATCGAGTTCAACGCCATCAACCTGGCGCTGGATGCCATCTGGCGATTCGATCTGATGCCGGTAGCCTTTTACCTGGACTGGCTGCGAGTGGCCGACGAAGAGGCGCTGCATTTCAGCCTGCTGGCGCGGCACCTGGCCACGCTGGGTGCGCATTACGGCGATTTTCCGGCGCACAACAGTCTTTGGGAGATGGCGGACAAGACCGCCGGCGATGTGCTGGCGCGCATGGCGCTGGTGCCGCGCACGCTGGAGGCGCGCGGCCTGGATGCCTCGCCGCCGGTGCGGGCCAAGCTCGCAGCCGCGGGCGATCACGAGGCCGCCGCAATCATCGACATCATCCTGCGCGACGAGGTGGGCCACGTAGCCATCGGCAACCGCTGGTACCGATGGCTATGTGCCTCCCGTGGCATGGACCCCGTCACCACCTACGCCGAACTGGCCGCACGGTACCAGGCACCGCGCCTGCGGCCGCCCTTCAACCTGGCAGCGCGCCGCGCGGCGGGTTTCGACGAAGATGAGCTGGCGTGGCTGGAAGGACAGGCCAGTCAGTTGTATTCCGTCACCACGACATAGCCCTGCTTGATGCCGCTACCGGGGCCTGCCGTGAATTGCACGGGCACGGTAAAGGCGCGCGCGGTCGTCAGCTGGACTACCCGGCCAGGCAGCAGCGGCAGGGAGGCAGACTCCGCGGAATGGGCGCCGTTTGCCGGGCAATTTACCGATGCGGTCCCGCTCGTGCCGAGTTGCGTATTGCAGGGGGGCGCAACGATGGCCCCCCGGAAGTGGATCACACCATCCGCGCCCCACGCGGATGCCGAAAGCAAAGCACTCGCCAGGGCCAACGGCAGCCGATGCGCGAAGCGGTGGGAGGCGGCGCGGCCGGTGCTTGCAAGCGTGCTCATTGTGATCTCCAGTTCGTCATTAAGTTGAAGCACATTGGGAAATTTCTGTGTGCTCATTGGGAACTTTATTTCCCGGGATTGGGAAAAACAATCAAGATAATCCGAATTTTCCTAATTCCTTTTTTGCATTACTCTGCTAGGTCAGGTTGCAAAATGGGCTGCTATCCGCCATGTAGTTGCCCCCGGGATATAGGAACAACCCTAATTAAAGGGACGAAAAGAAATGGGTCCGATGGGCTTTTATAGGAGTGATCCTATAAATTTCTCGGAAAAAATAAGCTGTCATGGATGACCCCTCCTGCGACTGGAACGTGTGGCCCGATCTGCCGATCGGGATGCGCCATTGCAATGCGCTCCGCATGTCCTTGCTAACGTCAGATTCGGCAAAAACTTGACTGCCGGGAGGGCGGCGAAAAGCATGCCGGCGATCGGTGGTCCGCGGCGCTGCAGGTTAAGCAGGCCGGGCGCTGAGGGGCAGGGCCTGGGGGGGGGATTTGACGGGTAGGGACGGGGACGGGTGCGAGCCTTGCGGCGGCACCCGCCTGCCAGTGCTACGGGCGCGTTGGCGCGCCGCGCCGGGCTTCGATCTCGCGCAGTACGCGCCGCTGGATCTTGCCGGTGGTGGTCATCGGCAACTGGTCGAGGAACTCGATCGCCTTGGGATATTCATACGGCGCAAGCTGGCCGCGCACATGCTGCTGCAATTCGGCGACCAGTTCAGCGTCGGCCTGCGCTGAGCGGGCGACTAACGGCACCAGTACGATGAACGCCTTGACCACCGCGCCGCGCTCCGGGTCGGGGGAAGGCACCACGGCGCAATTCGACACGGCGGGGTGCTTGAGCAGGCAGTTTTCGATCTCGCTCGGCCCGATGCGATAGCCGGAGGACTTGAAGACATCGTCGGCGCGGCCCTGGTACCAGAAGTAGCCGTCCTCGTCGACGCGCGCAAGGTCGCCTGTGCGGCACCAGCGCAAGCCGTCTCGCTCCAGGTACTTGTCCGCGGTGGCCTCCGCGTTGCGCCAGTAGCCGAGGAAGAACACGGGGTCGGGATGGCCGTGGCGGTCGGTGCTGCACACGGCAATCTCGCCGTCTTCGCCCGGCGGACAAGGCTTGCCCTCGTCGTCGACCACGGCGAGGCGGTGGCCGGGGTAGGGCCGCCCCATCGAGCCCGGGCGCGCGGGCCAGCCGGGCTGGCCGTCGTCGTTCTGGGCGGTGCAGTTGCCCACGATGTAGTTGATCTCGGTCTGGCCGAACATTTCATTGACGACCACACCGAGCGCGTCGCGGCACCAGGCGAACACGGTTTCCCCTACGGCTTCGCCTGCGCTCATCAGCGCGCGCAGGTGCAACTGGTAACGCTCGCGCGGCGCGGGGCAGGTTTTCATCATCTGCTTGAGCGCGGTGGGAAAGAGGAAGGTATTGGTGACCCGATAGCGCTCCATCAGTGCGAAGGCAACCTGCGCCGAGAACCGCCCCTGATAGCCGACGATGGGCTTGCCGAAATACAGCGCGGGCATCAGTGCATCCCACAGGCCGCCGGTCCAGGCCCAGTCGGCCGGGCTCCAGAATACGTCGTCCGCCTGCGGGAACCAGTTTTGCGAACAGACGAAGCCAGTGAGATTGCCGATCAGTGCGCGGTGCGGGATCAGCGCGCCTTTCGGCGGCCCGGTGGTTCCGCTGGTGTAGATCAGCACGGCGGCCTCGTCGGCCTTGGTCTGAACGGCGGTAAATTCCGGTAGCTCGGCGGCCAGCAGCGCGTCCCAGTCATGCTCCGCGCGGCCCACCGCGCCGCCAACACCGATCACCGAGGCCAGCGCCGGGCACTCCGCGCGCGCCGCCAGCACATTGTCGATCGCTGTTTCATCGGCAATGGCCACGCAGGCATCGCTGTGCCGGAGCCGGTAGGCCAGCGCTTCCGGTCCGAACAGCATCGACAAGGGCGTGGCGATGGCGCCGAGCTGATAGATTGCCATCTGTGCAACCACCGTCTCGATGCGCTGGGGCATCACGATGCCGACGCGGTCTCCCCGCGCCACGCCCAGCGTGCGCAGCGCCCGCGAGAGGCGGTCCGCCTCGGCCTGGATGTAGGCGTAGCTGTAGCTGGCGCGGCGCCCGTCCTCGTGTTCGGTGTGGACCGCCACCCGGTCCGCGGTGGCGGGAGCGCGCGCCCAGCGGCTACAGCACACGTCGGCGAGGTTGAAGTGCTCGGGCACCTGCCAACGGAATTCATCGTAGAGCGCGCGATAGTCGTCGCGGCGGCTGGCGGGCAGGGCGGGTGCGGCCATGCTGGGTCTCCTGGTTTGCGCTCGATATTGCGCGGATGCGTGCCGGGCCGGCTTGCCGCTATAATCCACACAAACGAACGATCGTTCTATTTTTTTGGCTTCCCCGTTGTCGCGGGTGAAAGCGTCCGCCACGAAAAGGCACCCGGGGAGACACCATGACAATAAGAGAAACCTCGCGCTCGGAATTTATCACGTTGCGCGGCCTCAACATGCACGTACGGCACTGGGGCCAGCCCGGTGCGCCCACCTTGTTCCTGCTGCATGGCTGGATGGATGTGGCCGCCTCGTTCCAGTTCATGGTGGATGCGCTGGAGCGCGACTGGCGTGTCATTGCGCCCGACTGGCGCGGCTTCGGCCAGACCGATTGGCCCACACGCTATCCCGGCACCGAGTCCTACTGGTTTCCCGACTACATTGCCGATCTCGAGGCCGTGCTCGATCATTACCAGCCGGACCAGCCGGTGAACCTGGTGGGGCATAGCATGGGTGCCAACGTCGCCTGCTTCTATGCCGGCATCCGTCCCGAGCGGGTGCGCCGCGTGGTCGACCTGGAGGGGTTTGGCATGACGGGCACCCGCGCCGAGCAGGCGCCCGGTCGCTATGCGCGCTGGCTGGACGAACTGCGGCAGCGCCAGCCGCTGAAGACCTATGACAGCGTGGAGGCAGTGGCGGCGCGGTTGCAGAAGACGAATCCGCGCCTGCCGGACGATCGCGCGGCGTTCCTGGCCAAGCACTGGTCGGCCAGGAACGCCGAAGGCCGCTGGGAAATCCTTGGCGACGCCGCCCACAAGATGGTCAATCCCGTGCTGTACCGGCTGGACGAAGTGATGGCGATCTGGGCAAAGGCCACCGCGCCGGTACTGCATGTGGAAGCGCGCGACTCCCAAACGCTCAGCCATATTGCAAAGGGGCAGCCGCTGGAGGAGTTCAAGCTGCGCTTCAAGGCGTTCCGGGATTTCCGCGAGGCCATTGTCGATGACGCCGGCCATATGCTGCATCACGACCAGCCGCGGGTGGTCGCCGGGCTGGTCGAATCGTTCTGCGCGTAATGTCCGCTGGCGCCATGCCGCTACGCTCAGGCGTGCGTCAGCTTTTCCTTGAGCGTGGCGTTGTTGCTGGTGTGCACGTGCACCAGCGCCTTTTCGGGGAAGGCATAGTGATAGGCGCGGCGCAAGGCCAGCGCGGCCTCGTGGAAGCCCGACAGGATGAGTTTCTGCTTGTTGGGATAAAACGCGATATCGCCGGCGGCGAAGATGCCGCGCCGGGAAGTCTCGTAGGTGGTGGTATCCACCACGATACGGCCGGCGCGCATGTCGAGGTCCCATTGGGCGATCGGGCCGGGTTCGGAGACCAGGCCATAGAGCGCCACCAGTTCGTCGGCCGGCAGGCTGACGGTGTCGTCGCGGGCGCGGATATCGACGCCGGCCAGGGTGTCGCCCTCGGTTTTGAGCGCGCCCAGCATGCCTACCACGAAGTCCATTTCGCCGGCGGCCACCGCGGCCCGCATTTCGGCCACCGTGCCGTCGGCCGCGCGAAAGCCCTCCCGGCGGTGCACCAGCGTGACGCGCGCTGCGATCTTGCGCAGCGCCAGCGCCCAGTCCAGCGCGGAATCGCCGCCGCCGGCCACCACGACGCGCTTGCCGGCAAAGCGCGCGGTATCGCGCACGGCGTAGTGCAGGTAGCGGTCCTCCAGCGCGGCGGCTTCGGGCAGCGCCACGCGCTGCGGGGCAAAGGCGCCAGCGCCGGCGCAGATCAGCACGGCCGCCACGTCGAAGCGCTTGCCGTTGTCGGTGGTGACCAGCAGGCGGTGCGGGTGTTCGTGGCCGGGCGGGCGAGCGGTGGCCGTGGCGTGCGGTGCGGGCGGAATTTCGGCAAGGCCGTTGGCGCGTTCGTTGAAATGCATGGGAAACGCGAACGGCGCGCATTGTTCGAGCAGGCGATCGACCAGGTCTTGCGCCAGGCAGCCGGGCACGGCAGGGATGTCGTAGATCGGCTTTTCCGGATACAGCTCGGTGCACTGGCCGCCGGCGCGGTCCAGCACGTCGATGAGCTCGCACTTCAATCCCAGCACGCCCGCCTGGAACGCGGCGAACAGGCCGACCGGGCCCGCGCCGACAATCAGGACGTCGGTACGGATCACTTCGGATGGGGCGGCGCCATCGGCAGCATTGCGGGTTTCGGGCGTGGCGGAGTCAGTGGCGTGGATCGGCATGGCTTGGCAGGCAGCGCGCGCGGCGCCGCCAGGGGGGGAGGATCGTCAGGCCACAACTATACCGCGCGGGGCGGCGCTCCATGCCTACGCCAGTGTTGGCGGCAGGGCTATCGGCCTGCCCGCGGGCGTGGGTTGTGTGGGCTAGCCCACGTGGCCGCTGGCGCGGGAGTAACACACGATTAACGCGGAATATGCGCGGGAGTAGAATAGACACATGCAAAATCCACACGCAATCAACGCAGACCTGCATTGCCATTCCACCGTATCCGACGGCATGTTGTCGCCCAGGGACGTGGCCGCGCGCGCGCGCGCCGGCGGCGTGGCGTTCTGGGCGCTGACGGACCATGACGAGGTCGGCGGACAGGCCGAGGCGCGCGCCGCTGCCGAGGCGCTTGGCATGCATTATGTGCCGGGGGTGGAGATTTCCGTGACATGGGCCGGCCAGACCGTCCATATCGTCGGCTTGCAGATCGATCCGGCTTGTCCGGCGCTGGTTGAAGGCCTGGCGGCGACGCGCTCCGGTCGCGCGGCGCGGGCGCAGGATATCGGCGAGGCGCTGGCCGCGATCGGCATCGAGGGCGCCTACGCGGGCGCGCTGCAGCATGTCGGCAATCCCGACCTGATCTCCCGCACGCATTTTGCGCGCTGGCTGGTGGAGCAGGGGCGGTGCAAGACCATCGGCGACGTGTTCAGCGATTACCTCGGCGAAGGCTGTCCGGGTTTTGTGGGGCACCGCTGGGCCAGGCTGGCCGATGCCGTGGGATGGATCCAGGCGGCAGGCGGCATTCCGGTGATGGCCCACCCGGGGCGCTACAACTACACGCAACTGCAGCATGATGCGCTGTTCGACGAGTTCAAGCAGCTCGGCGGGGCCGCGGTCGAGGTGGTCACTGGCAGCCATACGCCGGACCAGTACCGCCGCTACGTCGATGTCGCGCATCACTACGGCCTGCTGGCTTCCCGCGGCTCGGATTTCCATGGGCCGGGCGAAGGCCGGATCGAGCTGGGCTCGCTGCCGCCGCTGCCGTCCTCGGTCACGCCGGTCTGGCATGACTGGTAAGCCGCGCCGGCCCGTACCATGCGCCCCATTCGCTTCTCCCCATCGCAGAGCTGGCCCGGAGTGCGCGCGGTATTCGCCCCAGGCCCGCGACCGTTTTCCCCTGGCCCGCCTATGTCCCAATATTTTGAAATCCATCCGCTCAACCCGCAAGCCCGCCTGATCAAGCAGGCCGCGCAGATCATCGGGCAGGGCGGGCTGATTGCCTTGCCAACCGACTCCAGCTACGCGCTGGCCTGCCGGCTGGACGACAAGGCTGCGGTGGAGCGGCTGCGCCGCCTGCGCGGGATCGACGACAAACACCACCTGACGCTGATGTGCAGCGACTTGTCCGAACTGGGCAACTTCGCGCGCGTGGACAACCGGCAGTACCGCTGGCTCAAGGGCGCCACGCCCGGCCCCTATGTGTTTATCCTGGAAGCCACCAAGGAAGTGCCGCGCCGGCTCTCGCATCCCGCCCGCAAGACCATCGGCGTGCGCGTGCCCGAGCATGCCATCCCGCTGGCGCTGCTGGCCGAAGTGGGCGAACCACTGATCTCGGCCACCCTGCAACTGCCAGGCGACGAGGCCCCGCTCAATGAGCCGGAGGTGATTCGTGCCCGGCTGGAAAAGCTCCTGGAGCTGGTGATCTGCGGCGGCGCCGCACCGGCGCAGCCGACCACCGTGATCGACCTTACGGGCGGGGAGCCTGAACTGGTACGGCAGGGAAGAGGCGACATCGAGCGTTTCGGCCTTTGATCCCGACTTGCCATCGCCGCGCGGCGCCGCTTTGGCGGCGGGCGCACTTTCCCGCGTCCCCGGTACAATAGCGCCCCATGGATTCCTCCCTGATTCAGACCATTGCGGTCTATGCCCTGCCGGTCCTGTTCGCCATCACGTTGCACGAGGCCGCGCACGGCTATGTGGCCAAACTGTTCGGCGATAACACTGCCTATGCGATGGGCCGCGTCAGCATTAACCCGGCGCGCCATATCGATCCCATCGGTACCATCGCGGTGCCGCTGCTGCTCTATTTCATGACGAGCGGCCAATTTGTGTTCGGCTACGCCAAGCCGGTGCCGGTTGCCTTTGACCGCCTGCGCAACCCGCGCTGGCACGGCATGTGGGTGGCCCTGGCGGGTCCGGGCAGCAACGTGCTGCAGGCCTTCCTGTGGGCGCTGGTGGCGATCGGGCTGGTGCTGGGGCAGGTGCAGGAGCCGTTCTTCAGCCAGATGGCGCGGGCCGGCGTGCTGGTCAACCTGGTGATGGCGGCCTTCAACCTGTTCCCCGTGCCTCCGCTGGACGGCGGCCGCGTGCTGACCGCGCTGTTGCCGCGGCGGATTGCCCATGCCGTGTCGCGCATCGAGCCCTACGGCATCTTCGTGGTGCTGGCGCTGGTAGCCGCGGGCGTGATCACCAAGGTGTGGATGCAGCCGGTGATGGGGGCCCTGAGCGGGCTGGTGCAGCTGATGCTGCAGCCTGTCCTGGCACTGGTGCAGTAAGCCGGGCGGGCATCCGCGCTGGCGGCAAAACCGGATACGAGTACCAGTACCGATTCCCCATAAAAACAGACAGACATGTTCCCCGATCGCGTTCTTTCCGGCATGCGGCCCACCGGCGCGCTGCACCTGGGCCACTATCATGGCGTACTGAAAAACTGGGTCCAGCTGCAAGCCGAGTACCCCTGCTTTTTCTTTGTGGCAGACTGGCATGCGCTTACCACGCACTACGAGTCGCCCGAAGTGATTGGCGAATCGGCGTGGGAGATGCTGGTCGACTGGCTCGCCGCCGGGGTCGATCCCGAACGCGCCACGCTGTTTATCCAGAGCCGCGTGCCCGAGCATGCCGAGCTGTTCCTGCTGCTGTCGATGGGCACGCCGCTGGGCTGGCTGGAGCGGGTGCCAACCTACAAGGACCAGATCGAGAAGCTCAAGGAGAAGGATCTCTCCACCTACGGTTTCCTTGGCTATCCGCTGCTGCAGGCCGCCGATATCCTGATCTATCGCGCCGGCCGCGTGCCGGTGGGCGAAGACCAGGTGCCGCATGTGGAGATCACGCGCGAGATCGCGCGCCGCTTCAACTATCTCTATGGCCGCCAGCCGGGCTTCGAGGAGCGGGCGCAGGAAGCCGCCAGGAAGCTGGGCGGCAAGCGCGCCAAGGCCTTTCTCGAGCTGCGCCGTGCCTATCATGAACAAGGCAAGGAAGAGGCTCTGGCAGAAGGCGGCGCGCTGGTGGCCCAGTCCCAGAGCCTGTCCGCCGAGGATCGCGAATTGCTGCTGGGCTATCTGGGCGGTTCGCGCAAGACCATCCTGGTCGAGCCGCAGGCGCTGCTGACCGCGGCTTCGCGGATGCCGGGGCTGGACGGCCAGAAGATGTCGAAGTCCTACGGCAACACCATCCGCATGCGCGAGGACAAGGCTTCGGTGGAAAAAAAGGTGCGTACCATGCCGACCGATCCGGCCCGTGTGCGTCGCACCGATGCCGGCGAGCCGGCGCGTTGCCCGGTGTGGCAACTGCACCAGGTCTACTCGGATGTGCCCACGCGCGAGTGGGTGGAGCAGGGTTGCCGCAGCGCCGGCATCGGCTGTATCGAATGCAAGCAACCGGTGATCGAGGGCATCCTGCGCGAGCAGCAGCCCATGCTGGAACGGGCGCAAAAGTACATGGACGACCCCGCGCTGCTGCGTGATATCGTCGCGCACGGCTGCGACAAGGCCAGCCAGCTGGCGCGCGAGACCATGCGGGACGTGCGCTCGGCCATGGGCCTGGGGTACCGGTGAGCACGGCGGCGGGAGTGGCTTCACACGCGCCACTGGGCGTGCCGTCGCCGTGGGTGACGCGCTGGGCGCACCTGGTGCGCCCGGGCGGCCGGGTGCTCGACCTGGCCTGCGGCAGTGGTCGCCATGCCGTGTGGTTCGCCAACCGGGGTCATGCCGTGCTCGGCGTCGACCGCGATCCGGCCGTGCTGGCGGCGCTGGCCGCTTCCACGGGTGGAGTCGCCACCCGCATGGCCGACCTGGAGCAGGGCACCTGGCCGCTGGCCGATGCGGCGCCCTTTGACGCGATCGTGGTGACCAACTATCTGCACCGGCCGCTATGGCCCCATCTGCTCGATGCCCTGGCGCCGGGCGGCGTGCTGCTCTACGAAACCTTTGCCGCCGGCAACGAAACCGTGGGCAAGCCTTCCAACCCGGATTTCCTGCTGCGGCCGGGTGAATTGCTGGAGGCCGTGCGCGGCACGTTGCGCGTGGTCGGCTTCGAAGATGGTATCCTGCAAGTGCCTAAAACTGCCTTCGTGCAGCGGCTTTGCGCAGTCAGGGAGGATGGTGGAAATACGGGGGGCAATGCGCCGCCCCGTTATCCTTTGCCAGGCTGAAGTGCGGCCCGGGCTATTTGCCTGCCAGGTCGGCGAGACCTGGACTTCACGCGTTGAACTGCCTTGGGATTTGCCCGGTCGAAGGTGCGGTCGGAAGGCCTGAGGTATCCGGTACAATCGCGGTATTCGTTTCTCGAATTCTCAAACGTTATGACACAGATTAACGGCAGCATCGTCGCAATCGTGACGCCGATGCAGGAAGATGGCAGCCTGGATTTCCCGGCGCTGCGCGCCCTGGTCGACTGGCACGTCGCCGAGGGCACCGATGGCATTGTGATCGTCGGCACCACCGGCGAATCGCCCACGGTGAACGTGGATGAGCATTGCGAACTGATCCGCGTCGCCGTGGAGCAGGCCGACAAGCGCATCCCGATCATTGCAGGCACCGGCGGCAACTCGACCAAGGAAGCGATCGAGCTGACCGCGTTCGCCAAGCAGGTCGGCGCCGACGCGTCGCTGCAGGTCGTGCCCTACTACAACAAGCCGACGCAGGAAGGCATGTACCGCCATTTCCGCACCATCGCGGAAGCCGTGGACTTGCCTGTGGTGCTGTACAACGTGCCCGGCCGCACCGTGGCCGACATGCAGCATGACACCATCCTGCGCCTGGCGCAGGTGCCGGGCATCATCGGCGTGAAGGAAGCGACGGGCAATATCGACCGCGCCGCGCAACTGATCAAGGATGCGCCGGAAGGCTTCGCCATCTACAGTGGCGACGACCCCACCGCGATTGCCCTGATGCTGCTGGGTGGCCATGGCAATATTTCCGTCACGGCCAACGTGGCGCCGCGCAAGATGCATGAATTGTGCGTGGCAGCCCTGAAGGGCGATGCGATTACCGCGCGTCGCATCCATATGGAACTGGTTGAGCTGAACAAGGCGATGTTCGTCGAAGCCAACCCGATTCCCGTCAAGTGGGCGCTCCAGCAAATGGGCAGAATGCAGGGCGGTATCCGCCTCCCGCTCACGCCGCTGTCACCGGATTACCACGACGTGGTGCGCAAGGCGCTGTCGAATGCCGGCTTGCTCGGCTGATCGCACCGTGTTTTGCCGTCATCCCATCAACTAGGATTGCGTGTCAATGAAACTCAAGCTTAACCGCCACGGCGCAACGCAAGTTAGCCGTGCCGCCTTGGTCTTGCCCGTGCTGGTGGCGAGCGCGATGACCGGTTGCAGCAGCATCAACGATGCCATGGCGCCCGACAAGATCGACTACAAGTCCGCCGCCAAGCGCACTTCCACGCTGGACGTGCCCCCGGATCTGACCAAGATCGAAGGCGATCGCCGCTATTCGGTGCCGGACCAGAACGGCACCTCGACGCTCTCGACGTATAACCAGTCGAACAAGGTGGCGCAGCAGCAGTCAGGTACCGAAAACGTGCTGCCGTCGACGCAAGGCATCCGCATGGAGCGCGACGGCAACCAGCGCTGGCTGGTGATCAGCAATGGCATGCCGGCCGACAAGCTGTGGCAGTCCCTGCGTGAATTCTGGCAGGAGAGCGGTTTCCTGCTGGTGCAGGACTCGCCGGAGACCGGCATCATGGAAACCGACTGGGCCGAGAACCGCGCGAAGATCCCGCAGGATTTCATCCGCAATACCATCGGCAAGGTTTTCGATGGGCTGTACTCGACTTCCGAGCGCGACAAGTTCCGCACCCGCCTGGAGCGCGCGCAGAACGGCAATATGGAGGTCTTCATCAGCCACCGCGGCGCGCAGGAACAGCTGACCGGCATCGACAAGTCGAACACGATCTGGACGGCGCGTCCGTCCGATCCTGAGCTTGAAGCTGAATTCCTCTCGCGCTTCGCGCAGCGTCTGGGCGTGCAAAAAGAGCAGGCTGATCGCATGGCCAAGAGCGGTGCCGCCCCGGCGCCTGCCGCTGCTGCGGCCCCAGCCGCCGCCGCCGGTACCGCCAAGGCATCCAGCGCCAACGCCAACCTGACCCAGGTGAACGGCACCCAGGCGCTGCAGCTGGCCGAACCGTTCGACCGCGCCTGGCGCTCGGTCGGGCTGGCGCTGGACCGCGTCAATTTCACGGTGGAAGACCGTGACCGCGCCCAGGGCCTCTACTATGTGCGCTATGTCGACACGCGCGATACCGTGGACAACCGCGGCTTCTTCTCCAAGCTGTTCACCAAGACCGGCACCGAGGACAGCAAGAAGGCCAAGAAGTACCGCGTGGCGCTGAAGGGCGACGGCACCGGCACGACCGTGACGGTACAGAACGATGCGGGCCAGCCGGAAGGTACCGAAGTCGGCAAGCGCATTCTTACGCTGCTCGACGAGCAACTGCGCTGACCGGAGTGCAGGTCGCGCAAGACTACCCGCGGCGCCCGGCCGCGGGGTGGCCCCGCAAGTTGTCCGGGGAGGCTGGCGCATGATGCGCTTCGCCTTCCTCGGCAGCGGCAGCGAGGGCAATTCCCTGTTGATCGAATCGCAAGAGGGCACCACCACGACCCGGGTGTTGCTCGATTGCGGCTTTGGCATCCGCGAAACCGCGCGGCGGCTGGAGCGGCTCGGCGTCGCGCCGGACCAGCTCGATGCCGTGCTGGTCACCCACGAGCATGGCGATCATGTCGGCTCGGCGTATTCCTTCGCTGCGCGCCACGACGTGCCGGTGCACACGAGTCACGGCACCTGGCTGGCCACCTCGCATATGCGCGGGGCGGACAAGGCCGATGTACGCGTCTGCTGCGCCGACCATCCGCTGGTCGTCGGCGGCATCCACATCCTTCCGTACACGGTACCGCACGATGCGCGCGAGCCGCTGCAGTTCGTGCTGAGCGATGGCGATGCCCGGCTTGGCGTGCTGACCGATGCGGGCATGGAGACGCCCTATGTCACCGCCCGGCTGGCGGGCGTGCATGCGCTGGTGCTGGAGTGCAACCACGATCGCGAAATGTTGCGGAATTCGGCCTACCCGTATTCGCTCAAGCGCCGCATCGGTGGCGATTTCGGGCATCTGGCAAACGAAGTCGCTGCCAACATCCTGGCAAGCGTGGCACACCCGGGGCTGCAGCGCGTGGTCGCGGCGCACCTGAGCCAGCAAAACAATACAGGGGAGCTGGCCACCCAGGCGCTGGCAGCGGTGCTGGGCACATCCGCCGGCGAAATCCTGGTGGCGGACCAGCATGAAGGCCTTGATTGGCAACCGGTCAGGGCCTGAGGCGGGGTGGCGCGGATGGCCGGTCCGTCGTTGTGATGGCGACGCCCCTGGACGAAATATGGACGAAAAAAAGCCGACCCGAAGGTCGGCTTTTTTATCGGTGGAGACCGATTACTGCTTGGCAGCTGCGGCCGAAGCGTCAGCGGCTGCGCCGGAGGCTTCAGCGGCTGCGCCGGAGGCTTCAGCGGCTGCGCCGGTGGCTGCAGCAGCCGAGGTTGCTGCGCTGGAAGCAGCAGCCGTTGCGTCAGCAGCGGCAGCCGATGCTTCGGCAGCCGGTGCCGGAGCAGCGGCTTCTTCCTTCTTGCCACAAGCGGCGAGAGCAACGGCGGCGAGCAGCGATGCGATCAGGAGAGACTTCTTCATTGTTCGTCCTTTAACTTTAATAACAGAAAAACAGGCGATGAATAATTACCGGTAATTATCGCTCTTGAACTGCAAAATAGAGGCTCTCCCGGGTGCCGACAAATGCAGTGGTACACAGTACTAGCCAGCCGACGATTATATCCGCGTTTTCCCGGCTTGTGTAGCGCTCTCTTTTGCTGTTTTTGCTTGTTACGGATTATTACAGGGCAGATGGTGCAAATTGCAGCCATCCTTCCAGCGTCCAGTGATGAAAAGTCTCCATCAGGTCCGGCAAATCCGCGCAGGCGGCCACTTCCGCGGCGCTCAGGCAGCGGTGGTCCGCCAGCTGCCGCAGCCAGCGCGCCAGCGCGCCGGGCGGTTCGTAGGCTTCCCCATTGATAAAGAAATGGGTGCGGTCATACAGGGCAATTGATCCCGGCGCAAGCACGATGCCGTGCGCCAGGGCGAGTTTGTTGTATTTCTTCAATGTGATTTCGGGTATTTCCGCAAACTCGACGCTCGGCTTGGGTTCGGAGAGATGCGCGCCCAGAAACTCCGAGACCATGCCACCCGACCAACGCAGGGCACTCAGCCGTTCGGTCACGGCACGCACCATCTGGGCCGGCAGTTGGGCTGGATGTGCCGTGGCCGCCTCACCCGGATCGGCATAGCGGCCGCCCAGATCCTCGTTGTCCTCGACCGTTTCCGACAGCCATGCCAGGAAGTGCCCTGCCAGCTCGCGGTAGGCGGGGGCCCGGAAGCCGATCGAGTAGGTCATGCACTCGCCCTCGGCGACGCCGTCGTGGGCATACTGGGGTGGCAGGTAAAGCATATCGCCCGGCTCCAGCACCCATTCCTCTTCCGGGGTGAAGTCCGACAGGATCTTCAGGGGCAGGTCCGGGACGAGGTCGAGCTTGGCCTGGGACGAGATGCGCCAGCGGCGCCGGCCCGATACTTGCAGCAGGAATACGTCGTAGGAGTCGAAGTGCGGGCCCACGCCGCCGCCATCGGTGGCGTAGCTGATCATCAGATCGTCCAGGCGCGCATCGGGGGCGAAACGGAATTGTCCCAACAAAGCCGCGGCTGCACTATCGTGGAGGTTAACGCCCTGCACGAGCAAGGTCCATTGGCGGGCTTTGCGCGAGGGCAGGTTATCGGCGGCGAAGGGGCCTTGCTCAAGCTTCCAGCGGTTCCGGAAGTGCGATATCAGGCGCGACTCGACGTCGTCGCGGTCGGCTAGTTCGAAAAGCGACTCGCGCGATACCGGCGGCTCGATTCCCGGTACCGCTTGTCGGATCAGCAGGGGTTTGCGTTGCCAGATATCGCGCATGAAAGCGGCCGGCGTCATGCCTCCCAGCAAGGCGAGTGGCGCGTCGGGATCGACGGGGCCGGGGGGCAAGGCCTGCGCGTATAATGCGGAATCGTTCATGGAGTCAAGAATTGAAAATCGCTAAGAACACGGTGGTATCCGTGGTGTACAAGCTGTCGGATGCGCAGGGCAATCTGATCGAGGAGTCGGATGAGCCGATGGTTTACTTGCACGGCGGATATGATGGCACGTTCCCCAAGATCGAGGAAGCGCTGGAAGGCCATGAATCCGGCTTCGAAACCCAGTTGCAGCTCGAGCCCGAGGAAGCCTTCGGCGACTACGACGCCGACATGGTGAAGGTCGAGCCGCGCGACCGTTTCCCCGAGCCGCTGGAAATCGGCATGCAGTTCGAAGGCGTGCCGGAAGACGGCGATGACGAGGACTCGATCATCTACACGGTGACCGACGTCGCGGAAGACAAGGTGGTGCTGGACGGCAACCATCCGCTGGCGGGCATGGCACTGCGTTTCTGGCTGCAGGTGGCCGAAGTGCGCGAAGCTACGGCCGACGAAGTGCAGCACGGCCACGCGCATGGTGCCTCGGGCATCGAAGTCGTGGACGAGGATGAGGACGACGAAGGCGATAGCAGCCGCACCCTGCACTGAGTGCGAGGCGCGCGCGAGACCTCGCGGCAGTACCCACGAATAAGCCGGCCTTGCCGGCTTTTTTGTTGGGCTCGCGGCATTGGATTTACCCGATGCGCCCGATGCGTCTTTACTCCGCTTCGGGGCCATCCTTGAGCGTGACTTCGAACAGAGACGGCGAACCAGGGGTGATCGCCAGTTCGGCGTACTGGCCGGGAGCGCCGCTGGGCAGGACCACGCGAGAGACGTTACGCAGTGTCTTGCCGCCGGCATCCTTGAGCGGCCTGTCGATGCCGAAGCCGCCGGCGCCGGTGTGCACCAGCAGGACCTGGCCCCGATAGCGGCCGGCCAGCTCCCGCAACTGCCGCTTGAACTCCAGGAAGCCGTCGCGCGCGCGGCGGCGCAGGAAGCCATCGAACAAGGAAGGGTTGCCGCGCTGTTCCCAGCCGTTGCCGAACTGCGGGTCGGCATGCGCCAGCACCACGATGCCGGGCAGGTTGCGCTGCTGCGCCAGCGAAAAAGCGCGCGCCAGCCACTGGCGGTTGGCCTCGCGGCGATCCTCGAACTCGCCGTTGCGACCGCCTTCCGAGCGGTAGTGATTATTGTCGCCAGGCAGGTTCAGGCCCACCAGCATCACATTGCCGGCGCTCCAGCGCACGTTTTCCCGATAGCTGCGGAAGGTGGCCTGGTCGGATTGCCGCGTCAGCGGCAGGACGCGCTGGCCAAGCGTGGTATCCGCCGGGTAGAACAGCTCACGCAGCCGGTTCAGCCGCTCCACGGCATCGAAGCGGCCGTTCGCGGCGCGTTGGCATTCCGCCCAGTCGGTTTCGCCGGGCAGGTAGACGAGCGGCAGGGGCGACTGGTCGAGCAAGCGCTGGCGAACGGTGAGCAAGGCATCGCCGCAGGATTCGGTGTCGCCCTTGATCCCGCCCAGATGGACGACGAAATCGAGACGGCGCGCGGCCACGAAATCAAGCAGGCGGGTGGTGCCCGTCTCGGCAGCCGGCCACTGCGGCTGATCGGCAATCAAGGCGACGCGCACCATCTCGGCAGCCGGGCCGCGGGCGCGGTCAGCCAGCGCCTGGCCAGGCAGTGCCTGCAGCGCCATCAATATGCCCAGCGTGGCAATCCGCGCCGGGCCGCCAGGCGGCCGCGCATACGCAGCGGTTGGCCCGGATGTCCCCGATCGTTGCATGCGCTCGCGCACGAGCCGGATTGGCATCATGCGGTGGCTACTGCGCCCCTGGCGAGCGCCTGCAAGCGATAGAGCGCGTCGAGCGCGTCACGCGGGGTCAGGCTGTCCGGGTCCAGCTCGGCGACCGCGTCGAGCAGCGCAGCCTGCTGCGGCGAGATGGCGCTGGCCGGCGGCCCGCTGTCCCGCTCCGTGTAGTCGTCGTCATCGTCGTCCAGCGGCGACGGTGGTGCGGCAAACAGGTCGAGCTGGGGCGTGGGCGTGGCATCCGCCGATTGCTGCTCCAGCCACGCCAGATGCTTGCGCGCCGCGCGGATCACCGGCTGCGGCACACCTGCCAGCTGTGCGACCTGCAGGCCGTAGCTCTGGCTGGCAGGGCCATCCTGCACGGCGTGCAGGAACACGATGCCATCGCCATGCTCGACCGCCGACAAATGGACGTTGGCCGCCTGCGTGAATTCCTGCGGCAGTTGCGTCAGCTCGAAGTAATGCGTGGCGAACAGCGTATGGCTGCGGTTGTGCGCCAGCAGGTGGCGCGCGATCGCCCACGCCAGCGCGAGGCCGTCGAAGGTCGAAGTGCCGCGCCCGATCTCGTCCATCAGCACCAGGCTGGCCGGTGTGGCGTTGTGCAGGATGCCGGCGGCTTCGGTCATTTCCACCATGAAGGTGGAGCGCCCGCCCGCCAGGTCGTCGGCGGCGCCGATGCGCGTGAAGATGCGGTCGATCGGACCGATCACCGCGCGCCGTGCCGGCACGTAGGCGCCCACGCAGGCCAGCAGCACGATCAGCGCGGTCTGGCGCATGAAGGTCGACTTGCCGCCCATGTTCGGGCCGGTGATCAGCAGTAGTTTGCGCGCTTCGGTCAACTGGCAGTCGTTGGCGATGAACGGCACGGATTCCGCGGCGAGCTGGCCCTCCACCACCGGATGCCGGCCTTGCACGATGTCGATCACGTTTTCCTCGACGCGCTCGGGCTGGGTCCAGTCCAGCGTCTGCGCGCGCTCCGCCAGGGCGGCCAGCACGTCGAGCCGGGCCAGCGCGCCCGCCACGCGTTGCAACTCGCCGATATGAGGCAGCAACTGTTGCAGCAGCGCATCGTAGAGCAGCTTCTCCCGTGCCAGCGCGCGGTCCTGCGCCGACAGCGCCTTGTCTTCGAAGGCCTTGAGCTCGGGCGTGATGTAGCGCTCGGCGTTCTTCAGCGTCTGGCGGCGGCGATAGTCGTCGGGGACCTTGTCGGCCTGGCCGTTGGTCACTTCGATGTAGAAGCCATGCACGCGGTTGTACTCCACGCGCAGGTTGGCGATGCCGGTGCGGGTGCGCTCGCGCGCTTCCAGTTCCACCAGGAACTGGCCGCAGTTCTCGGAGATATCGCGCAGCTCGTCCAGCGTCGCATCGTAGCCGCGGGCGATCACGCCGCCATCGCGGATGACGGTGGCCGGTTCCGGCGCCACCGCGCTGACCAGCAGCGCATGGCATTCCCAGGGCACAGCCAGTTCGCTCACCGTCTGGTTCAGCAACGGCGCGGCATCGTCAGCGCGCAGGCAGGCCTGTACGTCGGGCAGCGCGGTCAGCGTATCGCGCAGCGAGGACAAATCGCGCGGACGCGCATTCATCAGGGCAAGGCGTGCGGTGATCCGTTCCACGTCGGACAGCCGGCGCAGCGCCGCGCGCAGCGCATCGGTGCCCTGGCCGAGCATGGCGCCGATAGCCTGCTGGCGTGCTTGCGGAATCGTGCTGTCGCGCAGCGGATGGTGCAGCCAGTGGCGCAGCAGGCGGCTGCCCATGGCGGTGGCGCAGGTGTCCAGCAGCGAGAACAGCGTCGGCGACTCGCCGCCGCGCAGCGTTTCGGTCAACTCCAGGTTACGCCGGGTGGCGGTGTCCAGGCCGACGAACTCCGACTCGCGCTCCACCGTCACGCCCTTCACGTGGCGCAGCGATTGCCCCTGGGTGGATGCGGCATAGTTGAGCAGCGCGCCAGCCGCGCCGAGCGCGGCGCCCAGCCCGGCGCAGCCGAACGGATCGAGGCTGGCCACGGCGAGTTGCTCGCGCAGGCGGCGGGTGCCGGCTTCCTGGTCGAAATGCCATTCGGGCAGCCGGGTCCGCGCGCAGGCCAGGGCCGGCAATTCCATGCCGTCGGCAAACAGCAGTTCGGCCGGGCGAATCCGCTCCAGCTCGCGGCCCAGTTGCGACACCTCGCACTCCATCAGGCGCAGCTCGCCGCTGGCGAGGTTGAGCCAGGCCAGGCCGGTCTTGCTGACGCCGCGGCGCGTGGTTTGCTGATGCACCGCCATCAGGTAGGTATCGGCCTTGTCCGGCAGGAGCGCCGCGTCGGTCAGCGTGCCCGGCGTGACGATGCGCACCACCTTGCGCTCCACCGGCCCCTTGCTGGTGGCCGGGTCGCCGATCTGTTCGCAGATCGCCACCGATTCGCCCAGCTTGACCAGCCGCGCGAGGTACTGGTCCACCGAATGGAAGGGGATGCCCGCCATGCGGATCGGCACGCCGTTGGATGAGCCGCGTGATGTCAGCGTGATATCGAGCAGGCGCGAGGCCTTCTCGGCATCGTCGTGGAAGAGCTCGTAGAAGTCGCCCATCCGGTAGAACAGCAAGGTGTCCGGATGGTCGGCTTTCAGGCCAAGGTACTGCGCCATCATGGGCGTGTGCTTTTCCGCGGCACCGGCCTTCGGCTCGGTCTTGGCGGACTGTCGGGGTTCTACGGACATGCAATCCTCTCGGGCGGCTTTGGCGAAACCGCCTGTTTTCGGGTACTCCGGCGGCCTGCGGCCCTGGCGCGGCGTGCGCGGCAGGCGCCGTGGATGGGGCAGGCGCGGATAAAACGGGCATTTTACTGCGAGCCGGGCGCGGAAGGGGCAGGAAGAGGCGAGAAGGGACCGGGATGGGGGCGGGGAGGCATCGCCGGGCAGTCGGAGGCAGTCCAAGGGTCTTTACAAAAAAAATACACCATCGCCAGTCTCTTTACAGAATATTTGCGCCGTCCGGCCTTATATGGATTCCAGATAGCAGGCCTGGACGACAGGCGAAACAATTGAGACAAGGGAAGGTGTTCGACATGCTGAGAGTTCTGGTGCCCGTCAACGGCTCTGCGCACGCGCTGGATGCGGTGCGCCATGCTGCCTTCATGTTCCGGGACCGCTGCGTGTCCGAGGTGGTCCTGCTCAATGTCCAGCCGCCGCTGGAATCCGGCCGGGCGTCGGCCTTTCACTCGCTGGCCGCCTTGCGTAAGCTCGAAGAAGCAAGTGGTGAGGCGGCGCTACGCGATGCACGGAGCATTCTGGACGATGCCGGGGCCAGGTATGTCGCGCAGATCAAGGTGGGCGATGTGGCGCAGACCATCGCGCAGGTTGCGGCGGCGAACGACTGCGATGCCATCGTGATGGGCACCGCCGGGCGCACGGCGGTGGGCGCGCTGCTGGCGGGGAGGCTGACCAACAAGCTGTTGCGCATGTCGCGCGTGCCGGTGACGCTGGTCAGGTAGAGCGCGCCGTCACGCCACATTCATCGGCAGCAGCACCATTTGCTTTCCTTGTTGGTGTAGCCGCGCCTGCAGTTCGCCGGGTAGCGGGATGATCTCGCCCGCCGTGAAGGCCAGCCAAGTCACCATGTAGAACCTTGTCCACTTGCCGTTCGGCACTCGCGGCTCGGCCAGCAAGCCAGGAAGGCCTCCTCGGGCCCGTGGCACGAGGACGAAAGCTCGTCGGCGCCCAGAGCCCAATCCATGCCAGCAGCGGCACCACGGCAATGGCATGGCGGGTTCCCGGTGCGAGTGGATCGAGCGGCTTGTCAGCCAGGCGCCTCCACCATTTCGACCATGCCGCCATGTTCGCCACCCGGGTCGCTATTGCGGCGCAGCGCACGGAGCGCGGCGTCGGTGCTTGCATACTCGCCTGCCAGCACGCCGAACTTGGAAGTCCCGTGGGAGTGATGCAGGCGGCAAGCAGGCCGACTCCCAAGAGTGGTCTTCGACGCCGCGCTTTTACGATCCCTGCTGCGGCCGCAGTGCGTCGATTACCTGCGCCAGCCGCGCGATCAGCCCGTCGATGGCGCCGGGAGGCACGCCGGCGTAGCCGAACACGAAGCCGTTGTACTGCGCCAGCGGCGTGCCGGGCAAGCGGTAGGTGCTAAGCGGCCGCACGATCAGTCCTTGCTCGCGCGCCGCGCGGCTGACCACGGTGTCGGCAAGAGGCAGTTCCAGGCGTGCCGACAGGTGCATGCCGCCGGCGCTGGCCGAGACCGTCACGCTGCCGCGCAGGTGCCGATCCAGTGCCGCTTCCAGGGCATCGCGGCGTTGCCCGTAGCGCTGGCGCATGCGGCGCAGGTGACGGGCGAACTGGCCACTGTCGATGAAATCAGCCAGTGCAATCTGCTCGGCCACATGGCCGCGCCGGGCGATTTCCCCCAGCGTGCCGGCGATGGATGCGGCCAGGTAGCGCGGCACCACCATGAAGCCCAGGCGCAGGGCCGGGAACATTGTCTTGCTGAACGTGCCCAGGTAGATAACGGGCGCGTCTTCGCTGAGCCCCTGCACCGCCGAGAGCGGCACGCCGCCGCGGCGGAACTCGCTGTCGTAGTCGTCCTCCACGATCCAGGCGCCGGCGGCGCGGGCGTCTTCGATCAGCCTGAGGCGGCGTTCCAGGCTGAGGATGGAGCCCAGCGGGTACTGGTGCGACGGCGTGATGTAGATCAGCCGCGGCGGCGCGTCGTGCCACTGTTCGGGCCGGGGCGCCAGCCCGTCCGCGTCGACGGCCACGGGTTCCAGCCGGAGGCCGGCGGACTGGAAGGCGGCCCGCGCGCCGCCGTAGCCGGGGTTCTCGATCCAGGCGGTGTCGCCGGGGTCGGCCAGCATGCGCGCGCACAGGTCAAGGCTGGTCTGGGTGCCGTCGGTGATGAAGACCTGGTCCATCTCGCAGCGCACCCCGCGTGATACCTTCAGGTATTCGGCGATGGCATGGCGCAGTGCGGGCTGCCCTTCGATCCTGCCATAGCCAAGGTGGTGGGGCGCGAGCTGGCGCCACGCGCGCTCGACGCAGCGCCGCCACGCCGCCAGCGGAAACGCTTCGAGGTCCGGCACGCCGGGCACGAACGGCAGCAGGTCGTGCATGCGATCGCCATCGCGCCGCAGGCCTCGCACGCGGCGCGATAGTTCGGCGACGCGCTTGACCGCCCCCGCGCCATGGCCGGCTCTTACCAGACCTACGCGCGCGACCGTAGTGCCATGCCGTGTCGATACCACGAAGCCCTCCGCGGCGAGGCTCTCGTAGGCGTAGATCACAGAGTTGCGCGCCATCCCGAGTTCCGCCGCCAGCGTGCGCGTGGCGATCAGCTGGCTGCCCTGCGCAATCCTGCCGTCGAGGATGGCGCCGCGCAGGCATTCGTACAGCAGCCGTTGCTGGGTGAGCTTGCGCCCGTCGAGCTGGCGCGTGAAGGTAGAGACCAGCAAGCCGTAGTCCATGGTGTCGTTGCAAAAAGCCGTGGTTCTAAAAATGGGACTGCTCATGGGTCTACCCATGGTGCCACGAAAACCCTATCTTGGCTGCAACGCCGGACGTGGCATGTCGCCGCCAGGCAAAACCCACCATAGCCCAGGGAGCCACCATGAACCAGAAACCGATGCCGCCGAGCGAACGTACCCGCGTGCGGCGCGTTGCCGATCGCGGCCGCTACGATCGCGCCATCCTTCATGCGATCCTCGATGACGCCTATCTTTGTCACGTGGCTTTCGCGGACGATCGGGGCACCCATTGCATTCCCACCGCGTGCTGGCGCGAAGCGGAGCACCTCTACATCCATGGCTCGAATGGCAGCCGCATGCTGAAGCTGGCGGCCACGGGCAGCCAGGTCTGCGTGTGCGTGACCCATCTGGATGGGCTGGTGATGGCGCGCTCGGCATTTCATCACTCGATGAACTATCGCTCGGCGGTGATCTACGGCAGCTTCGAAGTGGTTGACGGCGCCGCCAAGGCAGCGGCCATGGACGCCTTCCTGGAGCGCATCGCGCCGGGCCGCTCGGCGCAGGCCAGGCCGGGTGACGTCAATGAGCTGGCGGCGACCACGGTGTTGCGGATCGGTCTGGACGAGGCGGCAGCCAAGATTCGCAGCGGAGGTCCCAAGGATGACGAGTCAGATCTTGCGCTGCCAGTGTGGGCCGGCGTGTTGCCGATGGCTTTGCAGGGGTTGCAGCCGGTGCCGGACGGCGTGCAGGGGAGTCTGCCGGAGTATGTGGCGCGTTGGGGAGATCTCACTGCAACTGCCTGACGTCGAAGGCAGTTTCATCCTCTGCGGGGGGGGGGGGAGGGGCGACCTGCCTTCTTGTCTTGCCAGGAAGGGAAGCGAAGAAGGCGCCCCGCGCGGCCAAGCACACCCTCACCGCTCGCTTCGCATCGCGTGAAGGGGCCCGCCGGCGGGCAGCCCATGGATGTGGGGCGCTTTGTTGCGTTGTGCTTTTACCGGGCCGGCTTGGCGTTGTCCACGGAGAACGGGGACAGCAGGCGCACCATCTGTGCGAAGGCCTTGGGGTTGCCGGCCAGGACTTCGCCTTGTTCGAGCTGGCGCGCTTCGCCCGAATAGTTGCCCACCAGGCCGCCCGCTTCGGTCACCAGCAGCATGCCGGCGGCCATGTCCCAGGGATGCAGGCCTTGTTCGAAGAAGCCATCGGTGCGGCCGCAGGCCACGTAGGCGAGATCGAGCGCGGCCGAGCCCGGGCGGCGCAAGCCGGCGCAGCTCTGCGTCATCAGCGCGAACAGTTCCATGTACTGGTCCAGGCCTTCCATGTCGCGGTAGGGAAAGCCGGTGCCGATCAGGCAGTCGGCCAGCTTGTCGCGGCGCGATACGCGGATGCGGCGGTTGTTCAGGAACGCGCCCGCGCCTTTGCTGGCGGTGAAGAGTTCGTCACGCGAAGGGTCGTAGATCACCGCTTGCGCCGGCACGCCCTTGTGCAGCTGGGCGATGGAAACCGCGTACTGGGGGAAGCCGTGGATAAAGTTGGTGGTGCCGTCGAGCGGGTCGATCATCCAGACGTATTCGCTGGTGGGTTCGCCCTCGCCCCAGGACGGGCCGGACTCTTCCGCTAGAATGGCGTGATCCGGGTAGGCCGTGCGGATGATCTCGATGATCGCGGCCTCGGCGGCGCGGTCGACTTCGGTGACGAAATCGTTGTGCTGCTTGCGGGAGACCTGAACCCGGTCGACGTCCATCGACGCGCGGTTGATGACGGAACCTGCCTTGCGGGCCGCCTTGACGGCGATATTTAGCATCGGATGCATGAATCTCTCCAGGCCGGCCAAGGGTGCGCGCCTGGCGCAAAAGGCCGGCGCGCCGCCCCCCGGGGCGGCTGACAACACAACGGATTGTAGAAGAACGGGCGCGTCGCCATCGCATAAAAACGGGCGGCGCACCGAAGATGAAGCCTGAATTGTATATGAACCCGCAGAACCAGACGAGCGCGGCCGCCAACGGCGCCCCCGCCGCAGCCGCCGATCCCCAGACCGGCCCGGCCCCTATTCCGCCCCCGGGTGCTTCTCCCGGCACCGGCCCGGATGCGGCCGGCGGCGTCCCCGCCGCGTTTGCCGCGGTGCGCTTCGTGCTGGTGGAAACCAGTCATCCGGGCAATGTCGGTGCGGTTGCGCGGGCCATGAAGACCATGGGCTTTGGCGCCGCGCCGGGCAGCCTGGTGCTGGTTTCGCCACGCGAGCCGGCGGTGCGCGAGCACCCGGATGCCATTGCCATGGCCAGTGGCGCCGACGATGTGCTGGCCGGCGCGGTGATCGTAGAGAGCATCGAGGTCGCGCTGGCCGGCACCGCTTACGCGGTGGCGCTCACCGCCCGCCAGCGCGAGTTCGGGCCGCCGCGGCTGCTCCCGCGCGACGCGGTGGCGCAGGCCGGTGCCCGTATCGCCGCCCAGCATGCCGCCGCCCCGGCCGCCGCCGGCGCCCACATTGCCTTCGTGTTCGGCAATGAGCGCTTCGGCCTGCCCAACGAAGTGGTGGATCGCTGCTCGGCGGTGACCCATATTCCCGCCAATCCGGCCTATACCTCGCTCAATCTGGCCCAGGCCGTGCAACTGGTGGCCTACGAGATGCGGCTGGCGCTGCTGGAGGTGAGGGCTACGCCGCTCGCCGAGATCGGCTATGCTGGCGAACCGGCCACGGCCGAGCAGATCGAGGCCATGTTCGGCCATCTGCAGGCCGGCCTGGAAGCGATTGGTTTTCTCGATCCGGCCAGCCCCAAGAAGCTGATGCCGCGCTTGCGCCGGCTGCTCGCGCGCACCGGGCTGGAGCGAGAGGAAGTCAATATCCTGCGGGGCATTGCCAAGCACATGCTGATGGCCACGCAAGGCGCCGGCGCACGGGCGCCAGTGAAACAGGAGAAGTAAGCAAGTGGCGGAGATTCCGGCCTACTACATGCGCGGCGGCACCAGCAAAGGCGTGTTCTTGCTGGCAGACGACCTGCCGACCGACCCGGCCGAGCGCGATGCCGTGCTGCTGCGCGTGATCGGCTCGCCCGACCCGTATGGCACGCATGCCGACGGCATGGGCGGCGCCACTTGCAGCACCAGCAAGGTTGCGCTGCTGCGTCCCTCGCAGCGCCCGGACTGCGACGTCGATTGCCTGTTCGGCGCGGTGGCCATCGGCGAGCGGCGGATCGACTGGTCCGGCCATGGCGGAGACCTGTCGGCGGCGGTGGGCCCGTTCGCGATCTGGCGGGGCTTTGTCCCGGCGCGCGACAGCATCACCACGGTCCGCATCTGGCAGCAGGGCATTGGCCAGGTGTTCCACGCCCACGTGCCTTGCCGCAATGGCCATCCGTTCGAGGACGGTGATTTCCGCGAAGACGGGGTGCCGTTTCCCGCAGCCGAAATCGTGCTCGATTACCTTGAGCCGGCCACCGCGCAGTTGCCGTTGTGTCCCACCGGCAACGTGGTGGACACGCTCGATGTGCCAGGCATGGGCCGCATCGAGGCGACGCTGGTGACGGCCGGCACTCCCACCGTGTTCGTGCGCGCTGCCGACCTGGGACTGGATGGCACAGAACGGCCCGAACGGATCGACTCGGACACCGGGCTGCTGACCGGGCTCGAGGCTATCCGCGCGAAGGGCGCGGTGGCCATGGGACTGGCGCCGGATGCGCAAACCGCCACGCGCGAGCGTCCCACCACGCCCAGGATCGCATGGGTGGCACCGCCCGCAGGCTATCGCGCCAGCACCGGGGCTTCGCTGGCCGCGGCCCATATCGATGTGTTGCGCCGCAGCGCCGACCCTGCCTTTACCGGGGCCGACGCGATCGCGCTGGCGGCGGCTGCCAACCTGCCGGACTCGGTGGTGCATCGGGCCGCCGTGCGCAGCGGCAGCCAGACCCGCATCGGCCATGCGTCGGGCGTCCTTGCCGTGGGCGCCGTCACGGCAAGGCGCGATGGGGCCTGGGTGATGGAGCGCGCCGTGATGAGCCACAGCGCTCGCCGCCTGATGACTGGCCTGGTCCACGTGCCCGAGCGATGTTGATGGCGGCCGCCGTCCACCTCCACGCACCGCGGCCGATACCGCGGTACGGCAAAGGCGGACCGCGTCATCGCAATCCATGTCCATGGCGGCAGCAGGGTAGCAAATCTCTTACACTCCCTGATCCCGTTCCCACCGGCCAATGACCATGCCGGCGACGCGCGTCAGTCCTGCTGACCCAGGACGCGCGGCGCACGGCGTGGCAACACGACACGACCAAGATGTTCTCTCGTCTGAAGGAAGATATCGACGCCATCATGCGGCGCGATCCCGCCGCGCGCAGCCGTCTGGAGGTGCTGACCTGCTACCCCGGCTTTCATGCCGTGATGTTTCACCGCTTCGCCCATGCTTGCTGGAACGCGGGGTTTCACTGGCTCGGCCGGTGGATTTCCCACTGGGCCCGTTTTTTCACCGGGATCGAGATACACCCCGGCGCCAAGGTAGGGCGCCGCGTGTTCATCGATCACGGCATGGGCGTGGTGGTAGGCGAGACCGCCGAGATCGGCGACGACTGCACCATTTACCAGGGCGTGACCCTGGGCGGCACATCGCTCTACAAGGGCGTGAAGCGCCATCCCACGCTGGGCGCCAATGTGGTGGTGAGTGCCGGCGCCAAGGTGCTTGGCGGTTACACCATCGGCGACGGCGCGCGCATCGGCTCCAATGCCGTGGTGCTCAAGCCGGTGCCGCCGGGCGCCACCGCGGTTGGTATCCCGGCGCGCATCATCCTGCCGGATGCACCCACCGGGCAGCAGGGTGCCAAGCAGGAGTTCTCCGCTTACGGCATCACGCCGAACGCGGACGATCCGGTGTCGCTGGCGCTCAAGAGCCTGATCGACAATGCGGCCCAGCAGCACGAGCGCCTCGAGACGGTGATGGCTGCGCTGGACCGGCTCGGCGAGCACCTTGAGAACACGCCGAACGACCGCTTCGACGCGAGTGAGTTGCGCAAGCTGATGAAGTAGGGAGGCCGGGGCCGCCTGGGGGACGCCGGCCCCGGCGTCAGTCCACTTGCGGCAGTACGTGGAAGCCGTCCGCGTCGAGTTGCAGCACGGCGGCGCGTGGCCGCTTGCCGTCGAGGTCCCAGTCGGTCAACACCCAGCGCACGCCCTCCGGACTTTCATGGCGGGCGGGGCGGTGCGTGTGGCCATGCACCAGAACCGGTGCATGGCTGTCGCGCAACAGCGCCGCCACGGCTTGCGGCGTGGTGTCGCCGTAGTCGGGCGGGGCATCGCGGCGCGCCTGGTCGGCGCGGCCCGCCTCGCTATCGGCGCGCAGCCGCCGCGCCACGCGCAGGCGCAGCGTCAGCGGCAGCGACAGGAATGCGCGCTGGACCCACCGTTTGCGGGTCCAGCGGCGGAATTTCATGTAGCGTTCATCGTCGGTGCACAGCATGTCGCCGTGGCTGAGCACCACGCGCTGGTCGGCGCATTCGATCACGGTCGGATCGGGCAGCAAGGCGGCGCCGGCGGCGCGCGCAAAGCGCTGTCCCAGCAGGAAGTCGCGGTTGCCATGCATCAGGTACACCTGGACGCCTCGGCTGGCGAGCTGGCGAAGCATGGCGGCCACTTGCGCCGCAAAGGGGCTGTCGGCTTCCTCGTCGCCTACCCAGAATTCGAAGAAATCACCCAGGATAAACAGCGCGCGCGAGCCTTGCGCCGCGCGTTCGAGCACGCGCTCGAAGGACGCCAGCGTGCGCGGCATCTCCGCCGTGAGATGCAGGTCGGAAATGAACCACGCCGGCGCTGGCACCGCAAGGGCGCCGGCAGCCGGCGTGGATTGGGTCACAGTCATGCGCTTGGAGAGAGAGTCTGGCCTGACTTCGTGCCGCGACCCCGCCAAGGCGCGCGGTAGAGCGTGTCCTGGCGGGGGGCAGTGACTTATTCAACCACCACGGCCTTTTCGATGATCACGTCTTCGAGCGGCACGTCCTGGTGGAAGCCGGCGCTGCCGGTGCGCACGCCCTTGATCGTCTCGACCACGTCGGTACCGTCGATCACCTTGCCGAACACGGCGTAGCCGAAGCCCTGGGGGGTCGGCGAGGTGAAGTTGAGGAAGTCATTGTCGACCGCGTTGATGAAGAACTGCGCGGTGGCCGAATGCGGTGCGTTGGTACGCGCCATGGCAACCGTGTAGCGATCGTTCTTGAGGCCGTTGCCGGCTTCGTTCTCGATCGGGGCATCGGTGGCCTTTTGCTTCATGCCGGGTTCGAAACCGCCGCCCTGGATCATGAAGTTCTTGATCACACGGTGGAAGATGGTGTTGTCGTAGTGGCCCTTGCGCACATAGGACAGGAAGTTTTCAACCGACTTGGGCGCCTTTTCGGCGTCGAGTTCGATGGTGATGACACCTTGGCTGGTGTGGAGTTCTACCTTGGACATTTGCTTTCCTTTGTACGGTGGTACGGTGTTATTTGACGACAGAGGCCGACTCGATCACGATCGGCGTGGCCGGGACATTACGCATCGGGCCATACGAGGTGGTGGGCGTGTTCTTCATCTTTTCGACGGTATCCATGCCTTCCACCACCTTGCCGAACACAGCGTAGCCGTTACCGTCCGGCTGCGGATAGTCGAGACTGGAATTATCCACCACATTGATGAAGAACTGGGCGGTGGCCGAGTTGGGATCGCTGGTGCGTGCCATGGCGACCGTGCCAGCCTTGTTCTTCAACCCGTTCTGGGCCTCCAGCGGAATCGGCGCGCGCGTGGGCTTCTGCTTCATGTCGCGGTCGAAGCCACCGCCTTGCACCATGAAACCGTTGATGACGCGATGGAAGATGGTGCCGCTATAGAAGCCGCTCTTGACGTATTCCATGAAGTTCGCGACCGTCTTGGGCGCGGCGTCCGGATAGACCTCCAGCGTGAACTTGCCGGCGCTGGTGACGAATTGCACCCGCTCGGCTTTCTGCTGCTGTGCCTGCGAGGCCAGGGGCGAGAGCGCCAGGGCACCGGCGACCATGCCGGCAAGGACGAGGCGACGCGAAAAGATCATGCTTGACTCCGTGGATCTGGAAAACGATAAGACCGGGGCCTGGCTGCGGCCCCGCCTGCCGGGCAAGGCATTACCGGGCGGGTGCGGCCGCCGGCTCGCTGGCCGCGGCGCTTGCCTTGCGCGTGGTGCCCGCGGGAGGCTGGATGGCCGCCGCGGGTTGCGATAGCTTGAGGCCCGAGGCCGCAGCCGCGTCCTTGGGATTGCGGCGGAGTGCTTCCCGGTAGGCATTCTCGGCCAGGCGGCGGTAGACATCGCCCAGATTGGTGTAGCCCACCGCGAAATCGGGTTTGGCATCGAGAGCGAGCAGCAGTTCCGCCTCGGCGCGCTTGAGATCCCCGCGCTTGGCGTACAGCAGGGCCAGGTTGTTGTGCGGCTCGGGCAGTTCCGGGAAATCCTGTGCCATGGAAGACAACGCCGCGATGGCCTCGTCCTCGCGTCCGGCCTGGGCCAGGGCCCAGGCACGCTCGAAGCGCGCCTGCGCATTGCGCGGGTTGGTGGCCAGCACGCGGTCGAAGCGATCGATGGCCTCGCCATATTTCTTCTGCGCCGCCGCCTTCTCCGCCTCGGCCATGCCCGGATCGGCAGAGCGCACGCCGCCGGGCGGGACGGCCGGCACGGCAAGCGATACGGGCCCGGCCTGCGCGCGCACGGGGCCCGCCATGACAAGCATGCCTGCCAGGCTGGCCGCCAGGGTTAACGAGGCGGCCGCAATGCGCCGGCGCAGGGGCGGGGATGAAGCGGTTGCTATGGTGGGCAGGAACAGGCTCATGTATGGCGGTCCGTTATACTCCGCGGCATTCTAGCAAAAGCCCGGCCATGCCGGCCCGGGTATCGGGGCGTTCCCTTTGCCACGCGGGCTTGCCGTGGTGCGCCGCAAGGCGGGCGCGGGGCCACCCTGGTCGGTCGCTTCCGGTAAGATATGGGTCGCGCCTGGTTTTGCGCAGGCGCAAGTTGCCGGTCTCGCGAAGGCGCGACAATGGCGCATCTGGTGTCTTGCAAGTGCTGTCCCGCCGTATCGTTGCAGTGTTGTCCCGCTGTGCCGTTGTCCCTCTCGTCCCGCATCGTTGCGCGAGGATTGCCCGCAGTCGGTTATGGGCAACTTCGGGGCAACGCGGGGGCGGCCCCTGGCAGCCCCGGGGGCAGGGCAGCAGAATGCGGGCGGCCGGTTCAGTTCCAGCCAGTGCCAGTTTGTGCCCGGTCATGCCGCCGGCAGGATTCCTCATCCTTTCACCTCGTTTCATGCATCCTCTGAATATCTACAACACGCTCGCGCGTGAAAAACAGCCTTTCGTGCCAATCGAACCCGGCCGTGTACGCATGTATGTCTGCGGCATGACGGTGTACGACTATTGTCACGTTGGCCATGCGCGCGTGATGGTGGTATTCGACATGGTGCAGCGCTGGCTGCGCACGGCCGGCTACCAGGTGACCTACGTGCAGAACATCACCGACATCGATGACAAGATCATTCGCCGCGCCGCGGAGAATGGCGAGACCATCGGCGCGCTGACCGACCGCTTCATCCGCTACATGCACGAGGATGCCGACGCGCTGGGCATCCAGCGCCCGGACCATGAGCCGCGCGCGACCGACTACGTGCCGCAGATGCTCGATATCATCGGCAAGCTGGAGGCCCGCGGCCTGGCTTATCAGGCCAGCGATGGCGATGTGAACTATGCGGTGCGCAAATTCCCCAATTACGGGCGCTTGTCGGGCAAATCGCTGGAAGACCTGCGCGCCGGCGAGCGCGTGGCCACCAACGAAGCCAAGCACGATCCGCTCGACTTTGTGCTGTGGAAGCCCGCCAAGGAAAGCGAGCCCGCCGAAAGCAAGTGGGACTCGAAATGGGGCGCCGGCCGTCCGGGCTGGCACATCGAATGCTCGGCCATGAGCTGCGCGCTGCTGGGCGAGCATTTCGATATCCACGGCGGCGGCGCCGACCTGCAGTTCCCGCACCACGAGAACGAGATCGCGCAGTCCGAAGGGGCCAGCGGCAAGACCTTCGTCAACTTGTGGATGCACAACGGCTTCGTGCGAATCAATGACGAGAAGATGTCGAAATCGCTCGGCAACTTCTTCACCATCCGCGACGTACTCAAGGAGTACGACGCCGAGGTGGTGCGCTTCTTCATCTTGCGCGCGCATTACCGCAGCCCGCTGCACTACAGCAATGACCACCTGGAGGACGCTCGTCATTCCCTGACGCGCCTTTACACGGCACTCAAGGACGTGCAGCCCGATGATCAGCCCCTGGACTGGGAAGAGGCGCATGCGCGGCGTTTTATCGACGCGATGGGCGACGACTTCAACACGCCGATCGCCATGGCCGTGCTGTTCGACCTCGCCGGTGAAGTCAATCGCACCGGCTCGCGGGCGATGGCGCGCCAGCTCAAGGGCCTGGGTGCCACGCTGGGCTTGCTGGAGCGCGGCGCGCACGCGTTCCTGCAAGGCGGCAAGACAGCCGATGGCCTGCAGCCGGAGCAGATCGAAACCCTGATCGGTGCGCGCAAGCAAGCCAAGGCGGAGCGCAACTTCGCCGAAGCCGACCGCATCCGTGCCGAACTGCTGGCCGGCGGCGTGATCCTTGAAGACAAGCCGGGCGGTGCCACCGAGTGGAGGCGCGCTTGAACGCTGCCGTGCGCAAGACGGCGACGCCTGCGGCGCCGTCCAAGACTGCTGCGGCCAGCAAGGCCAGGCCTGCGGCGAAGCCGCCGGTGCCGCTCAAGTCGCCCAAGGCAAGCACGGTGGCGAAGGCCGCCAAGCCGCTGAAGAGCGGTGTCAAGGTGGCCAGCAAGGCCCCGGTCAAATCGTCCGGGCCGGTGGTCCGGGCGGACGGCAAGGCGGTGCTGAAGACCGCGGCACGCACGCCCAGGGCGCCCGTGCTGCCGGAAGCCGCGGCAATCCCCCTGCCGGTCGAGACGGTGGTGGGCGCGGTGCGTCCCGCCTACTGGGACGAGGCCTGCGCCGACCTGATGAAGCGCGACCGCATCCTGCGCAAGATGATCCCCACCTACGGTCCGGCGCACCTGATCTCGCGCGGCGATCCCTTTATCACGCTGGCCCGCTCCGTCGTTGGGCAGCAGATCTCGGTGAAGGCCGCGCAAACGGTGTGGGAGCGTCTGGCGGCACTCTGTCCCAAGCTCACGCCGGCACAGATGCTAAAGGCCGGGCACGACAACCTGGCCGCTTGCGGCCTGTCGCGCCGCAAGGCTGAGTACATCGTCGACCTTGCCGAGCATTTCAAGGCGGGACGCGTGCATGTCGACAGCTGGACGGAGATGGACGACGAAGCCGTCATCGCCGAATTGACGCAGATCCGCGGCATCGGCCGCTGGACCGCCGAAATGTTCCTGATGTTCAACCTGATGCGGCCCAATGTACTGCCGCTTGACGACGTCGGCCTGATCAACGCCATTTCGGCGAACTATTTCAGCGGCGAACCCGTTACCCGCAGCGAAGCGCGCGAGGTGGCGGCCAATTGGGAGCCGTGGCGAACCGTCGCCACCTGGTACATGTGGCGCAGTCTTGACCCTCTGCCGGTGACGTATTAGCCTGACAGGCAGCAGAAAGACAGCAGAATTTGCATGGAAGTGCGCGAGGCTGCATCCGCAGACTTGCGGTTTAGTGGGTGAATTCCGGTAGAATGCGCCCCTTCACAGACAGGTACGCGAGTCTCATGAAAACCACCTTCCTGGATTTTGAGCAGCCAATTGCCGAACTCGAGGCAAAGATCGAAGAACTGCGGTTTGTGCAGGACGATTCGGCTGTCGATATCTCCGAAGAGATTTCGCGGCTGGCCGGCAAGAGCCAGCAGCTTACCAAGGACATCTACGCCAACCTGACCCCATGGCAGGTGGCACAGATCGCCCGGCATCCGCAACGTCCGTACACGCTGGACTATGTGCGGGAGATCTTCACCGACTTCCACGAACTGCACGGCGACCGCAGCTTTGCCGACGATCTCTCCATCGTGGGCGGCCTGGCCCGCTTCAACGGGCAGGCGTGCATGGTGATCGGTCACCAGAAGGGGCGCGACACCAAAGAGCGCGCGATGCGCAACTTTGGCATGCCCAAGCCCGAGGGCTACCGCAAGGCCAAGCGCCTGATGGAGCTGGCCGACAAGTTCGGCCTGCCGATCTTCACCTTCGTTGACACGCCGGGTGCATTCCCCGGCATCGACGCGGAAGAGCGTGGCCAGTCCGAAGCCATCGGTCACAATCTCTACGTGATGGCCGGCCTCAAGGTGCCCCTGATCGCCACCATCATCGGCGAAGGCGGCTCCGGCGGCGCGCTGGCGATTGCCGTGGGTGACGTGGTGCAGATGCTGCAGTTTGCCACCTACGCCGTGATCTCGCCGGAAGGCTGCGCTTCCATCCTGTGGAAGACCGCCGAGAAGGCACCCGAAGCTGCCGAAGCCCTCGGCCTGACCGCGCACCGCCTCAAGGCGCTTAGCCTGATCGACAAGATCGTCAGCGAGCCGCTGGGCGGCGCGCACCGCGACGTCAAGGGCATGGCCGCCATGCTCAAGCGTTCGCTGGCGGATTCGCTGCGCCAGTTCCAGGGCATGAGCGTGAAGGAGTTGCAGGCGCGTCGCAACGAGCGTCTGCTGTCCTATGGCAAGTTCAAGGAAACCGGCGCACCGGGCTGACCCGTCCGCCGGCTTGACCGACAAGGTCGCACAGGCACTTCAGGCCGGTGCGGCCTTTGTTGTTTCTGGCCATGGCGCACGGGCAGGCACGGTGGCGGTGGCGCTCTCCGGCGGACGCGATTCGGTAGCGCTGCTGCACGCGTTGCGTGCGGCGGTGGCGTCGTCGTCGCTGCCGCTGCGCGTGGTGGGGCTGCATGTGCACCACGGGCTGCAGGCGCAGGCCGACGAGTGGGACGTTTTCTGCGCGTCGCTGTGCCGCGACTGGCAACTGCCGTTCTACAGCCGCCGCGTCACGGTGAGCCAGCAGCACGGCGAAGGGCTCGAGGCGGCCGCGCGCCGCGCGCGCTACGCAGCGCTGGAGGCCATGTGCGATGAGGCCGGGGCGGAACTGCTGCTGTTCGCGCATCACCTGGATGACCAGGTCGAGACCGTGTTGTTGCGCCTGTTTCGCGGCAGCGGGCTGGCCGGGCTGGGCGGCATGCCGCGCCTGCGCCGGCTCGGGCCGCGGCAGCAGATTGTGCTGCTGCGGCCCTGGCTTGACGTGGCGCGTGACGACATCGATGCCTACTGTGCCGCCCATGCGCTCGCATGGATCGACGATCCCTCCAACGACGACCCCCGTTTCGCCCGCAACGCGCTGAGAGGGCAGATGCCCGCGCTGGTCGCGGCGTTTCCCGCCTTGCGCGCCAACGTGGCACAGGCCGCCGCCCACCTGGCGCAGGCCGGCGAATTGCTGGATGGGCTCGCCATGCAGCTGATGGCCGGGCTGGTGCGCCCGCCGCGCGATGCCGGCACCATCGCGGAACTCGATCTCGCGGGCCTGCGCGCGCTTTCGTCCGCGCAGGCCGACACTGTGCTGCGCCTGTGGTTGCGCGACCTCGGCACGCAGGCCCCTTCCACCGCGCGCTTGTCCGCCATGCGCGCGCAATTGATCGAGCACGAAGGCGGGGAGCCAGCCATCCATCACGAGGCGCTGGTGCTGCATCGTTTCCAGGGGCGCGTGCTGGCCCGGAACGCCGGGCCAGCGATCGCTTCGGGCGATCTCGCGCTAGCCTGGCAGGGCGAGGCAAGCCTGGCGGTGCCGGCCTGGCATGGCGAACTGCGCTTTACGCGCGACGACACCTATGGCTTGCCCGAAGCCGCGTTGCGGCAGCCCCTGCGGCTCGCGGCACGGCAGGGCGGCGAACGCATCGTGCTGCGCCCGGGCGGCCCGGCGCGCGCACTCAAGCAGGCCTATCAGGAGGCCGGCGTGCCGATGGCGCGGCGCGCGCGGCTCCCCCTGCTGTGGGCGGGTGGTCAACTCGTGTTCGCGGCCGGGCTGGGCATGCACCGGCGCTGGCCGGCTGCACCCGCATCGCCACGCTGGCGCATCGAATGGGTGGAGTGGACGAGGGCGTAACCGCGCCCTGAACAGGCGGTGCAAGCGGACGCCAGATCGCATCGATACCGCGCGCAAAATAGGCGCGCGAGCCGTGCGCGCCACTTCCGCCGGGCGCGTGTCATCATGCGATGCCTTGCTTCACGCCGCCTCTTCGTGTATTTTCAGAGGTTTTGCACAATCGCTGGCGTCGACAAATAGATGGCTCTCATCGTTCACAAATACGGCGGCACTTCGATGGGTTCTCCGGAACGCATCAAGAATGTCGCCAAGCGCGTTGCCAAATGGCATCGTGCTGGTCACCGCGTAGTCGTGGTGCCTTCGGCCATGTCCGGCGAAACCAATCGCCTGCTTGGTCTTGCCAAGGAAATTTCGGCGCAGCCGAGCCCGCGTGAGCTGGATATGCTGGCCGCGACCGGCGAGCAGGCCAGTTCGGCCTTGCTGGCCATCGCGCTGCAAGGCGAGGGCGTCGGCGCGATCAGCTACACCGGCTGGCAAGTGCCGGTGAAGACCGACTCGTCCCACACCAAGGCCCGCATCGAATCGATCGACGACGAGCGCATCCTGGCCGATCTCGACGCCGGGCGCGTGGTCGTCATCACGGGTTTCCAGGGCATCGATGGGTACGGCAATATCACCACGCTCGGCCGTGGTGGTTCGGATACCTCGGCAGTGGCCATCGCCGCCGCCATCGAGGCTGACGAATGCCTGATCTACACCGACGTGGACGGCGTCTACACCACCGATCCGCGCGTGGTCGAGGACGCCCGCCGCCTGGACCAGATCACCTTCGAGGAAATGCTGGAAATGGCCAGCCTGGGTTCCAAGGTGCTGCAGATCCGTTCGGTGGAGTTCGCCGGCAAGTACCGCGTGAAGACCCGCGTGCTGTCGTCGCTGACCGACCCCCTGATGCCCCTCGAGCAAGAAATGCACTCGGGCACGCTGATCACTTTTGAGGAAGAGTCTGAAATGGAAGCAGCCGTCATCTCCGGCATTGCCTTTGCCCGTGACGAGGCGAAGATCACCGTCCTGGGCGTGCCCGACAAGCCCGGCATCGCGTACCAGATCCTGGGCCCCGTGGCCGACGCCAACATCGACGTCGACATGATCATCCAGAACCAGTCCGTCGACGGCAAGACCGACTTCACCTTCACCGTGCCGCGCGGCGAATACCAGCGCGCGCTGGCTATCCTGAACGATGGCGTGAAGGCGCATATCGGCGCTGCCAGCGTCTCCGGCGACCCCAAGGTGTCGAAGGTCTCGGTGGTCGGCGTGGGCATGCGCTCGCACGTTGGCATCGCCAGCAAGATGTTCCGCACGCTGTCGGAAGAAGGCATCAACATCCAGATGATCTCCACTTCGGAAATCAAGATCTCGGTGCTGATCGACGAGAAGTACATGGAGCTCGCGGTGCGCGCGCTGCATAAGGTGTTCGAGCTGGATCAGGCGTGATTCATGTTGGACAGGCCGCGTGCGGCTTGTCCAACCGCAGGTCCAACTATCGGTTCTGAGATTTTTTTGAATTAGTTATCGAATCATCGTTGACCAATTGAAATCTGACCGATAGAATACGCGCTTCGTTGTGTGGCCTCCCTCACACAACGGCAGGTTTGGGAGACGTGGCCGAGAGGTCGAAGGCACTCCCCTGCTAAGGGAGCATCCGGGCCAAAACCTGGATCGAGGGTTCGAATCCCTCCGTCTCCGCCAGCAATGGCGGCAGAACCCCGGAAGATCGCGGTCTTCCGGGGTTTTGTTTTTTGTGGCCCCGATTTCACTGCTGTCCCCGCGTGTGTACCTGACACAGACAGAGCGGGAACCAGCATGTACCTCACCCCGCCGAGACGGCATCTGCTACCTGCGCAAGCGCGTGCCGATGGACCTCGTTGCCGTCCATGGCAAGCGAGAGATTCTGCGCAGCCTCAGCGTCAGATCCTCGCCGCGATCGCGCAGTGCCGGGGCACCGAGCCGGTCAAGTATCGGGTTCCCCGGCTGGGACGGTTCACGGGCGCACGTTGAATAGGTTGTGCCAGCCTCGCGCGTTCGACATCGTCGTTCCTGACAGCATCTGCGGTCTCCTGCTGGCCGATCGGATCTCGCCGTTCGTTGCAACGAACGCGCTGAGCGTGTGCGGCACGCCGACATGCCCAGGTCCGTCCGGACCTACTTCGTCGCCCGTTCGCGTAGCAGCAGCGTCTGGATCGCGATGCCGATCGTCCCCATCTCGTCATAGAGGCGTGACATCGTGACACCAGTTCCGCTGCCATGCACCTCTGTACCGGACAAAAGCCCGATCCATTCCCCGACGGGCTCACGATGCAGATGCAGGCTAAGGTCAGCATTGGCGAACAGATAGCGACTCGCCGGAAGCACCCAGCTCAGCCCATTGCCGAAATCGGACGCGGCGGCAGCACGCATGGCGGGAGATGTCGGCGCTCCCTGCACGATCGGCACCGTGAGCCTGAACCAGGCAGCGCTGGGGCCGGCTTGCGAAGGGTCGCCTTGTGCGACGCGTGTCTCCATGGCCGATTGATAGAAGGACGTTCCGTCGGGCAAGCCTGGGATGCGCACGCTGTCATTGCAGTTTGCCGGCAACGGTTCAAGCCGCGTGGGCGACCAGCCGGCAGGCAGGTCACCAGGCAGCGTCAATTGCGCGCCACGCAGCATCAGGGCATGTCCGCGGGCAACCAGAAGGTCTCCGGCAAGCAGGTCGATAGTGATACGCGATGTGGCTCGCGACGACTGGAGGTTACATCTCGTTGTCAGCGGGGTAATCGGAACTGGCTTGATCAGTTCGACACTCAAGCGCGCGAGGCGCCAGCCAGGCTCCGTAACTGCGCTTTCGGCCGCATGCGCCAACAACGCGCATGGCGCCCCGCCGTGCTGGAAACGCGCGTCCCATGGACCGCGTGAGAGCTCTGTCGGCAACCATGTATCGCCTTGTCGTTCGTAGACAGCCGATGAACTGTCACTGAATGCCGGGATCGCTTGCGTCATGGTGTGCTCCAAATCGAATCGTGGGCGGCCGTGGCTGCCCAGTTGTAAATTGGATGGCCCGGCGCACGCCGAGGCCGGTCTTTTCGTAGAGAATCCTGGCGCCGTTTCCCGTCTTGAAGGCTATCAAGGGCGGGGAGATCATTCAGCGTGCAAAGTCGTTCCGCGTGAGTTGGTAGTCGCCATTAGCGAGCCGGAGGCACGATCAGGAGCGTTGAAGTTCCGTGTGCCAGGACGCGGCCATCGGTGGCCAGGACCCGCGCCTCGGAGGTGACGATTTGGCGCCCCTGGCTGACAACCTTCGCTTCGGCGCGAACACGGCCGGTATCTGGCCTGATCGGCCGCGAGAAGTTGCCCTTGGTTTCGACGGTGGTGTAGCTGGTCCCCGCAGGCAGCAAGGAATGGGCAGCGCAGGCGGCCACACTGTCGATCAGGGTCAGCGCCCAGCCGCCATGCACCGTGCCCATCGGATTCAGCAAGTGCGGCGCGGGTTCGCCCTCGAAAGCAGCAAAGCCGTCGCCGACTTCAACGAGCCAGAAGTCCAGCGCCTGCGAGATCGGCGCCTGCGGCAGTTGGCCGTCAATGATTGCCTGAAGCAACACTCTGCCACTCATTCCGGCGATGTCTTCCAGGTCGGCCACGCCAAAGCGATAGTTTTTCATGTCTCTGTTTGTTATTGAAATTATATGTAGATGCAATAAATGCAGATGCATATAATAGAAACATGAACAGGAAAACACAAGCACCAAGAACATTGCGCGCGGACGCCGCCGATGCGCTGGAGTCGGATCTTGGCTGGCTCTCGCGCTTGGTGGCGCGGCGCATTACTAGCAAGCTGGATGCAGCATTGCTGCCATCTGGCTTGTCCAATACCCAATTTGGGCTGATGTGCCTGATCGCATCCGCGCCGGATGACACGCTGGGGGCGCTTGCGCTGCACGCCGGACTGAATCAATCCACCATGTCCCGAAACGTGGATCAACTCGCCGGGGCCGGCTTGGTGGAAGTCGTGAGCGCAGAGAGTGACCGCCGGCGACGCGCAGTCTGGCTGACCGAGGAGGGGGCTTTTCGCCTCCAGCGGGCCCTTGCGTTTTGGTCGCCGGCGAACCGCGAACTGTCTGCGAGTCTGGGGCCGGACCTGCTTGGCCTGCTCGGCAAGGCGGCAGACAAGCTAGGCGACTAGGTCGCGCTGGCAAGATGGGGGCGCACAGGCGATCGCCGAAGCCGGCGATCGCCTGATCGAGCAGATATTCCTCCGGGCGGCCACAAGATAGCGGCTCAAGTAAAGCGGTCGCTCAGCACCTGTGCCGTCAGTTCCCGGCCTTTCCAGAACATGTGATGGATGCGCTCGGCGTACTTGTGCAGCGTATCCGGGTCAATGTCATCGAAGGTCATTACCACGGATGGCCGCGTCCCATCGCCAGGCACCTGCTCTATGACATCGCAGGGTGGTAGACCGTACTTTTCGAGAAGCGCGCGGACTTCGTCGTCAGCGGTGCCGGGTTCGATATTCGTCAGCAGTAGACGTGACATGATTACCTCTTGCTTCGATACAACGGGCAATGTCCACTATGTGCCGTTGGCTGGGTTAGCCTGATATCTGGCAACTGCCAAATCCAGGGTGATGAACATCCGGTCACGGCCGAGCGTCTCTCCCAGCGGGGAGCGTCGAACCATCGCCAGCACGTCGGGATTCATGCCGACCAGCCAGAGCAGGACACCGTCTTCCTCACGCAGTTCTTTCTCCGCATCGATCAGCATATGGAGCGCGGTGTACTCGAGGTCCGAAACGCCTGCCAGGTCCAGGGCCAAAATCTTCGGCCTGACCTTGGCAACCAGAGGCCTCAACTTATGCCCGATGCGCCGCGCATTCGCAAAGTAGACTCTTCCTTCCGGCCTCAGCATCAGCAAGCCGGGGATGGCCTCGTCTTGCGGATGTTCATCCGACCGCGGGCGGATCACATTGGTGTCGGGCTTGCGGACGAGCACGTAGACGGGTGGGTCTGATGTCTGGTACGCCAGGGCTAGCAGCGACACGATGATGGCGATGACGATCCCCTGCAGCGTGCCAAGAGCAACAACGCCGGCCATCGCAATCAGCGCCCAACTGAACTCGGTGCGCCGTATGCTCAGAATCGCGCGAAATTCGGCGGGCTTGATCAGGGTCACGGAGTACACGATGACCACTGCGGCCAGTGTGGCCTCCGGCATCAGTCCCACTACTGGTGCGAGCACCAGCATGGTCCCGAGCGACGCCAGGGCGGTCACCAGTCCGGCCAGTTGCGAGCGTGCGCCAGAAATGCGGTTGACGGCGGTTTGCGTGGTGCCCCCGCCGGCTGCCATGGCACCGAGGAAGGCGCCGCCCAGGTTTGCGAGTCCCGTGGCCAGCAGTTCGCGATTTGCCGCTGGCGGCGGCTCCCCGCTTTGCGCGAATGCGCGCCCGGCGGCAATGCTCTCGGTAAAACTCATCAGCGCGACGCCAAGCGCCCCAGGCCATAGCCGCTGCATCATATCCACATCGGGCAGGGTCACGGGCGGAAGGCCGGTCGGGACTTTGCCGACGATGGCCACGCCGTAGTCCGGGAGGTTCAGCAGCGTCACGCCGGCGATGCCTGCGGCCACGGCAATCAAAGGCGCGGGCAAGCGCGGCAGCCAATGCTCCATGGACAACAGGATGCCGACCATGGCGATACCCACAGCCGCAGTCGCCAACGACGCGTGCGGAATGCCTTGCGCGATGGCCAGGAGATTATGGAAGATCGATCCCTTCTGAATATGCATGCCGAGCAGCTTCGGAATCTGGTCCACCATGATGACGAGGCCGATCCCCGCCTTGAAGCCAACGAGCACGGGTTCGGAGATGAAGTCGGCGACAAAGCCCAGGCGGAGCAGCCAGGCGGCGAGGAGCATGGCGCCGACCAGGAACGTTAGCGTTGCCGAAGCCGTGATCAGGGTTGCCGGGTCGGGGTGCGGGCCCAGGCTGCCGAATGCCGCCGCAACCAGGATCGCGAGCGTTGTCGTCGTGCTGACGCTGAGCGTGCGCGAACTGCCGAGCAGGGCGTAGATCAGCATGGGCGCGAAGGCGGTATAGAGCCCCACCTGAACGGGCAGGCCGGCAATGGTGGCATAGGCGAGCGCCTTGGGGATGACTACCGCCGCAACCGTGAGTCCGGCAATCATGTCCGGTGCAACCCACTCCTTCCGATAGCCTTGCAGCGACCAGCGCATATGGCTGACGTGGATGTCGCGGCGCCCGTCTGGCGCTTCCTGCTGCATGGCTGCCTCCCTCCCGGTTTCGGTTCTGATGAGGGAACCTAGAATTTCTCGGGAACGCGCTTGTACGGGTAGTCCGGCTCCACGTAGCCTTCCGGCTTTTGCCGCGCGGGCAGCGACACCTCCTTGCGCGGCATGGCTTCATAGGGAATCTTGTGGAGTATGTCGCTGATGATGTTGAGGCGGGCGCGCTCCTTGACATCGGAATTGGCCAGGTACCATGGGGCGATTGCGGTGTCGGTAGCCCGGAACATGGCGTCACGGGCGCGAGAGTAGTCATACCAGCGGCTGTAGGACTTCAGGTCCATGTCGGACAGCTTCCACAGCTTGCGTCCGTCGTGGATGCGCGCTTCCAGCCTGCGAGTCTGTTCCTCCTGGCTGACTTCCAGCCAGTACTTGAACAACATCACTCCAGAGTGGACGATGGCCTGCTCGACCAACGGAACGGCCCTGAAAAAGCTCTCCACCTGTTCCTCGGTACAGAACCCCATGACGCGCTCCACGCCCGCCCGGTTGTACCAGCTACGATCGAAGATCACCACTTCTCCCGCGGCCGGCAGGTGGGGCAGGTAGCGTTGCACGTACATCTGACTCTTCTCGCGTTCCGTGGGTGCCGGTAATGCCACCACGCGGAACACGCGCGGGCTCACACGCTCGGTCAGGGCCTTGATGGTTCCCCCTTTGCCAGCGCCGTCGCGGCCTTCAAAAATGATGCAGATCTTGGCGCCCGACTGAACCACCCATTCCTGGAGCCTGACCAGCTCTACATGCAAGGGGAGCAGGGCCTTTCTGTATTTCTTATATGACAAAGGCTCTCTCTGATCACCGTGCTCAGGCTTTTCGCGCCTGGTTTTTTCCTTCTCCTTTGGCATGGTCGTCTCCTTCCGGTGTGTGCGGATCCTTGCATGAGGAGCCATTTACAGTTTCGTCGTCCATGCGGAGAGAGTCAAATCACCGGCCATTACATGGACGACGCAGTGCACCCATGGAGCAAACCATGGCAAGGCAAACCGGCGGACGGCTTGAAGCGTGAGCAGGCTCCCAAAATGCACCGCGAATAGCCCCGGGCTGCCTTGCCGCTACCGCGCATCCACGGCCGTCGTCCTTGAAATCACACGCTGCGCTGCCGTGCGTCAGCACTCGGGCATGCGGGGGATGAAACGTTCACGTTCGACGACGCCGCCTCTGGCAAGAATGGCCGTACCCTCCGGGATCTCCTCCCATGCGCCAGCGAGGTCGACCACGGGTTCCGAAAGCACCAGGATGGCATCGTCGCCCGCTTCGGCAATGTGCGAATTCTCAGGATAGAGTTCGCGTAAATGACGAACGCATGTACTGTGGAAGAGCGAGCGCGAATCCGCTTCGCTGGAGTAGCGCGCTGCGACGATCTGTTCTCCGTCGCTCGCGCAGACCGTCATGTTCAGCGGGTACTCGACGCCATGGCGGTGGCCAACGTTCTCGATCAGGCCCACCATCTGTTCCAGCGCCGCGCGCGGATCGCGTTCAAGCCCGAACGTGAGGGCGAGAAAGAACATGACTTCCGAGTCGGTGGAACCTTCGATCCAGCGGAACAACTCAGGCGCAATGGCCATCATCAGCTCCCGCCTGACCGTCGGATAGTCCCGTATCAGTCCATTGTGGGCAAACAGCCAGCGACCATAGCGAAAGGGGTGGCAGTTGGTTTCCTGCGCCGGCGTGTCGGTCGCCGCACGGATATGCGCAACAAACAACGAGGCCCGGATAGCGCGGGCCGCCTCGCGCAGGTTTGTGTCATTCCACGCGGGATGCACGCAGCGATAGCGGAACGGAACTTCCGAGTGGTGGCCATACCAGCCCATCCCGAACCCGTCCCCGTTAGTCGTGGTGTGCCCGAGCCGTGAGCGCAGGCTCTGGTCGATCAAGGAATGCTCGGCCCGGAACAGCACGGTCTCGAGTTGGATCGGATTGCCCGAGTACGCCAGCCACCGACACATGATGCCTCTCCTCAACGCGTTTCCATGCGGAAGCACTTCTGCCAGGCGGCCGATCGCTCGTCCTGCGCCCGCCAGATCGCTATTTGAAGTTTTAGGACAGTGCGCCGCCTCAGGCAATGAGGCAAGCGGCGATTCCCGAAACCGCGGCGTCGCAAGAGGATATATGGCGTGCAACGCGCATCGGCGCTCTGCATTGAAGTGGCGCATGTGCCATTTACGCCAATCTTTCCAGGTAGCCGGGATCAAAGCCATGCTGGCGGGACGCCAACGCGTTCACATCACAATGCGCAGGCGCCGGCCACCGCTCAGCGCGGCCTGAGTTCAACCGGCGCATCGGCCAGGTAGCCGCCGCCAAGTGCCTTGGCCAGGGCAATCTCCTGGCTGATCTTCTGGCCGTTGACGTTGAGCAGCGCAATCTGCTCGGCAATCAGCGGCTGGCGCGCCTCCATGGCCAGGAACCGGCTGCCGAGTCCGCGCTGGTAGCGGGCCTCGGCGCTGTCCCGGACGAAGGAAACCGACTGGACCTTCCGCCGCTGCAGTTCCGCTTCGGTGTCGAGGTCCTGCAGGCGGGTGCCGGTGATGGCGACATCCCGCACCGCATTGAGCACCGCCTGGTTGTATTGTGCGATGAGCGTGTTACTCGCCGTGCGCGTGCCGCCCAGGTTTGCATTGAGCCGCCCGCCGTCGAAGATCGGCAGGTACAGGCCGGGAATCAGGTTGATCTGCTGGCTGGCGTGGGTGAACAGATCGGCCAGGTGCAGGGCATTGAAGCCGAAGAAGGCGCGGATGTCGAAGCTCGGATAGAACGCCGCCCTGGCCGCGTCGATCCGGTCGAACGACGCTTGCACGTACCAGCGCAGGGCCTGCAGGTCGGGGCGCCGCGCCAGCAGTTCGTACGACAGCGTGGCCGGTACGCCGGACGTGGACTGGGGCAGGGGAACCGGGCGGATCTCCGGCAAGTCATCCGGTCCCGCGCCGATCAGGGCCCGCAACGATTCGCGCAATTGCCTGACCGTGCCCCGCGCCGCGACAAGCTGCCGTTCCAGGGCCAGTTGCTGCGCTTGCGCTTGCTCGACGAATGTGCGCGATTCCAGGCCGCGCGCGGCACGTGCCTGGTGTGTCTGCACCGAGAAGGCGGCGACCTGCCGCGATTGTTCCAGCAGTTCGATCAACTGGTGGCTGGTCTGGATGCCGTAGTACAACTGCGCCACATCGGCCGACAGTTCAAGCTCCACCGCATACGCTTCGGCCAGGCGGGCATTGTTGACGCCCATCGAAGCCGCCACCTGCGCCCGGTGCAAGCCCCAGAGATCGATGTTCAGGCTGGCACCCACGCCGACGATGCCCTCGGTGTACCAGGGACCGTCGAGCCCCAGGGCCGGCACGTTCATCGCGAACGGCCCTAGGAAGCCGTTCGCCGAAACGTGCTCGCGATCGATCGCCCCGAACGCCACGGCCTGCAGGCGCGAACCGGACTTGACCAGTTCGACGTCGGTTCTGGCCTGGGCCACGCGCCTGCGTGCCACCACCATGGTGGGGGCGTCCGCCAGGGCCCGTTCGATCAGCGCGTCGAGCTGCGTGTCGCCGTAGCGCGTCCACCAGCGCGTTTCGGGCCAGCCATCGCGGGCCAGGTGCGTGTCGTCCGCCAGACGGATCTGCTCAAGGGGAATTTCCGGTGAGGGAACCCCGTTTTCGTGGATCAGGGCGCAGCCGCCCAGCGCATACAGGAGCGCGGCGGCCAGCCAAGCTGCGGGGCGGCGCGGCCAGGCGCGGGGTGGCTTGCGTTCAGCCGGCATCATGGGACTCGCGAAGCATCGCCGGGGACTGCGCCGCCGCAGCCTGCCAGTCCGGAAGGACGCAGAGCTGGCGCACCAGGTGCCGCATGGCCGCGACGACAGGCGCCGCAAGGGTTGCGTCGCCAAGCGCCGGGATCTCGACGGGCGGCGGTGTACTGGCGGAGGGTGGGTTGGCAACCAGCGCGTCCGCATAGTGGCCGAGCCGCGCGGCGGTTTGCGCCTGAAAGGCGCGCGCCGCGTCGTAGGCCGTACTGCCCAGGTGGCCATCGGTGGCCTCCAGTGCATTATGAAGTGCATTGCCGGCCAGCATGATCTCACGCCCCTGCGCCAGGACTTCCTGGGCGCGCAGCGTGAGCGGCGCCTGCTCTCCTTCCTGCCAGCCCGGCTCGAGCGCAACGCGCGCCAGCGTATCCTCGCAATCGGACAGCACGGCCCAGGTCTGCAGCTGTAGCTGCGCGTAGGCCAGGTGCCCGGGAGGCGTTGCGGTGCCGGTTGCCGCCTGCGCCAGCAGCTTGCCAACCGAATGCAGCATGGTGGCCAGCTTTTGCCGCAGGGCTTCCCCTTCCGCCTCCGGCCACAGCGACATCTGGATAAAGGTGGAAATGCCAACCCCGAGCAGGATGCCGAGCACGCGGTCCCGGATTTCCGTGAGATTCGTAGTGGGGCCGAACTGCTCAAGCAGTGCAAGCGAAAAGGTGAAGAGGATCTGGGTCCCGGCGTAGCCGATGCGCTCCGATCCGGCCGCGATCCATGCGGCGAGCGCGACCACCGGCAGCGTCATCAGCAGCAGGCCGGCGATGCTGTCGAGATGCGGGATGACGAACACCACCATGAACAAGGCCAGCGCGCTGCCGCCCAGTGCGCCACCGACGCGCAGCAGCGCGCGCTGCATCGACGCGCCAAGGCTGGGCAGGGCAATGATTACGCAGGTCAGCATGATGGTGTGGATGCCTTGCCAGTCGGCCGCGGTGTAGAAGACGTAGCAGATCAGCACGGCGAGCAGGGTCTTGAGCGCGAACCGTACGTACGCCGGATTGGTCAGGGCGTCCGGCACCACCATCGGCGGCTCTTCCGGCGCCTTGCCGGGCGCGCCGGCGGCCGTGTCCGCATCGGCGAACGCCACCAGCGCCCGCTGCATTTCTTGCGCGGCGGCGGGCAGCGGCGCGGCCCCGCCTTGGCCGGGCGTGGCAAGTGGGGCGGGCCGGTATGGCTGGTCCGCGATGACCGATGCGTCCAGCGCCTGGCAGTCGGCGCGTAGCTGCCGCAGCGCTCCGAGCTGCGCCGCCGAAGCGTTCGGCAGATCGTCCGGCAGTTCGCCCGCTGCACGATACAGCCGCGACACGGTAGCGATGCAGGCTAACTGATGCGCCTTGTCTTGCCGATAGTGCGCATCGCGCATGGTGGCGAACTTGAGCAGTTTCTGCAGCGTCAACGCACCTTGCTGAATCGCCATTGGCGTGATTGGTTCCGCCATTGGCGTGCCGTCGGTCAGCCGCGCCAGATGCGCGTCGACAGCACCCAGTTGCCGGTGGACTTCCGCCTTCAATTGCCGCTGCGGCTCCGCGGGCAGCAACAGCGTATTGATCAGCAGCGTCAGCGCGATCGGATAGTTCACGGCGACCCACACCCACAGCACGGCGCGGATCAGCAATTCTGCCTCGCCGGTGCGGTCGACGAAGGTCTGCACGTAGATCACCACGATCGCGACGATGAAGAAAACGATGCCGATCTTCAGCACGCGCATGAGGTACACGCTGGCGAAGAACAGCAGGCTGGCGACCACGATGCGCAGCAAGGGAAAGTCGAAGGTCAGCTTGAGCAGCAGTATCGAAACGCCGATGGCGAGTGTGGATCCTGCGATGAACATCACACCCACCAGCCGGGTGACCACCACGTTCGCTTGCGTGACGTAGAACACGACGAGCAGCGAGAGCGCGAGCGAGGGCACCTGGAGCGCCATCGAGACGACGATGACAATGGCGCTGGTCAGCATGCAGCGCAGCAAGATGTTGACGCGTCCCGGATACGGCGCGAGCTGGGCGCGCAGGAACGCCGCCGCCTGCAGCAGGCTGTCCGGTACGAGCGTGCCCGGGCTCATGGCGGTGCCTCAGCGACGCCCGTCGGGGTTGCCTGCCTCGGGGTGCAGGATGGCCACCGCTGAAGTGCCGACCCGGAACAGATCCGGATTGGGATTTTCGACGCGGATCTTGACCGGGAAGCGCTGGGCCACGTGCACCCAGTTAAGGCTGCGCTGGATGCGCGGCAGCCCGCCGGGCAGGGCCAGGCCGCCTTCGTCCGGCGCCACGCCATAGCTGATCGAATCGACTGTGCCGCGAAAATGCTGGCCGGTGTCGCTCATCAGGTAGACGGTGGCCGGCGTGCCGGCCCGCATGCCTTTCAGCTCCGTTTCCCGGAAGTTCGCCACCACGTACCAGTGGCGCGTATCGATCAGCGTGAACACCGGCTTGAGCGCGGAAGCGAACTGGCCGGTCGATGTCTTCAGCGCCGCCACCCGGCCGTCGAATGGTGCCCGCACGGTGGCAAATTCCAGATGCAATTCGGCCAGCGAGATTTCCGCCAGGACCACCGCGCGTTGCGCAACCAGCGCGTCCACGCCGCTGACCGCCGCCGCCGCCTGCTGCGCCTGCAGTTGCACCGCATTGAGCTCGGCCTGGGTGGCGCGCTGCGCGGTGCGGGCGCGGTCGACGTCTTCCGCCGACACATAGCCTTGCGGCAAAAGCGGCTCGGTGCGGCGCAGGGTATCGGTTGCCTGGGTGGCCGCTGCCCGGGCGCGTTCGACCGCCGCCCGTACGGATTGCGCATTGTACTGCTGTGCATTGACCGTGCGCTGCGTCAGCATGATCTGCTGGTCAAGCGCGGCCAGCGAAGCCTTGGCCCGGGTCAGCGCATCCTGGTAGGGGCGTGGATCGATCTGTAGCAGCAGGTCGCCTTGTTTCACCGCCTGGTTGTCGCGCACGGCGAGCTGGACGATGCGCCCGTTGACTTCCGGCACCACGTCGATCGCGTCGGCGTAGACATAGGCATCGTCGGTGCGCGGCGAGCGGTCCAGCATCCAGATCACCAGAATCAGCAGCGCCAGCGTGATCAGGACCAGTACGAGGGCCGGCCACGCCTTCTTGTTGTTCGTTGTCGTCATGTTCATGCGCCCGGGCGGGTCAAGGTTGGAACAGGATCAGCCAGGCAACGAGGGAAAACAGGGTGACGAGTGTTGGATAGGCCAGGGCCGGAGGGCCGAGCCAGTATCCGGACCGGCTGCGCTCCAGCAGCAGGTAACAGGCGATGGCAAGCGCAACGCCAGCGATGATGCAGAACATCCAGTCGGGAAAATACGCGCCGAGCACGCTGAGGGAGGGCGATCTTGCACATCCCCCAAGCGCGGGGGCGACAACGGCAGCAACACCGATCACTCTCATGGAGTCTCCCATTATTCAGCGCTGCGTGTGTCTGCCGGCAGGCGTCGACACGTTGTGCAGATCGCCTTTATGCGCCGACTCCGGCTGCCCATTTTGCACGATCCGCATAGCCAATGGAAGAATTTGCTCCGGGACTGGCCCTGTCTGCGCGGCCGGCCGGCAAATTTGGCAAGCGGTCTTCGATGGTCTACATTGCATGCATTTCCATGCGCTGGTTCCCGTTCCTGGCGCGGTCGCGTTCATGCCAAAGGCCCGGTCCGTGCGCTGAAGCTGCGCACCATGGGCGCATATCATGAAGTTGCGAATAAGTGACTTGATGAGCCTGTATCGGGGGGGGCGCGACGCCAGCGGAAGATCGAGCCGGGCGGCGCGCCGGCCACCACATGATGCCAAAGCCCCGGGAGGGTTTCATGAGCACGGTCTCCATACTCCTCTCGGCTTTTATCCTTTCCGTGGTCGGCCTGCTCGTGTTTATCCTGAGCGTACGGTACGGCTTGCTTGACGGTTCCCCGAGCGCGGCAGCGGTGATTTTCGCGCCCGGGGAAATCGGCAGGGCGGAGGAGCCCTCGGTCACCGGGCAGCAGCGCACGGCATTGCAGGAGGTCGCAACCCGCACCGGGTTGCCGGCGCCGTCTCCGACGCTGGCCGCGGAACTGACGGCCAGGGCGGAAGCGGATCGCTCGTCTTCCATGGTGGTCTTCGTTTTCCTGTGTTGCGCCATGGCCTGGCTGCTGGTGGCGTCGCTGGCCGGGCTGACGGCTTCGCTCAAGCTGCACCTGCCGGATGCGCTCGCCTCGCAGGCCTGGCTGTCCTTCGGGCGCATCCGCACCGTCCACCTGAATGCCGTGGCGTATGGCTGGGCGCCGATGGCCGGGCTGGGCATTGCGCTCTTTGTCTTGCCGCGCGTGCTGAGGACCCGCCTGGTTGGCGCCAACTACGCGCTGCTGGGCGCCATGATGTGGAACGCCGGCGTGGTTGCCGGCCTGGGCAGCATTGCCGTCGGTCTGTCCGACGGCCTCGAATGGCTGGAGATCCCCTGGCAGATCGGCATCGTGTTCGCCGTGGGCGGCGCCTTGATCGGCATGCCGCTGGTACTCACGTTGTTGGCCAGCCGCGTCAGCCATTTGTATGTCTCGGTCTGGTACATGGGATGCGCGCTGTTCTGGTTCCCGGTCCTGTACCTGGTGGCCAAGGTGCCCTACGTGCATTTCGGCGTCGAGCAGGCAACCATGAACTGGTGGTTCGGGCACAGCGTGCTGGGCTTGTTCTATACGCCGCTTGCCCTGGCATCGATCTATTATTTCCTCCCCAAGATCATTGGCCGGCCGATCCAGTCGTACGGCCTGTCGCTGCTCGGTTTCTGGACGCTGGCGTTCTTCTATGGGCAGGTCGGCGGCCACCATCTGGTGGGCGGCCCGGTTCCCGGCTGGATGGTCACGCTGTCCATCGTGCAGAGCATGATGATGCTGATCCCGGTCGTGGCGTTCTCTGTGAACCTGCACCAGACCATGCGCGGCCACTTCAAGGCGCTGCTGTATTCGCCCACGCTGCGCTTCGTGACCCTCGGCGGCATGATGTACACGCTGAGTTCGTTCCAGGGCTCCTTCGAAGCCCTGCGCAGCATCAACGTCATCACGCATTTCACGCACTACACGGTTGCCCATGCCCACCTGGGGCTCTACGCGTTCGTGAGCTTCGTATTCTTTGGCTCGATCTATTTCATCGTGCCGCGTGTCACGCAGCGAGAGTGGCCGTACCCGAGCCTGATCGCGGCGCATTTCTGGTGCGCCGCAGTTGGTATCGCGATTTACTTCATCGCCCTGACCATCGCAGGCACCCTGCAGGGGCTGGCCATGCTGGATGCCTCGCGGCCGTTCATGGATTCGGTCACGCTGACGGTGCCTTACCTGCAGGCCCGCTCGCTGGGGGGCGGCCTGATGGTGCTGGGGCACCTCTGTTTTATCGCCAACTTCGTCTGTGTCATCCTGGGGTTGGGGCCGAACCGAGACAAGCCCGCCATGTTCCCGCTTGCCGACCTGAACAAGACAGGAGCCAGTTCATGAGGAACGTCACCCTGATGATCGGTGCCGGCATGGTCATGCTGGCGGTGGCCACCAGCGCGCTGGTGGTGGTGCCGTACCTGCAACTGCAGTACGTCAAGCCTGCTCCCGGCCTGAAACCTTATACGTCGGCGGAACTTCGGGGCCGGCAGGTCTATATCGGCAATGGCTGCGTCTACTGCCATTCGCAGCAGCCGCGGGATCCGTCGTTCGCGCCCGACGTGAAGCGCGGGTGGGGCAGGGCATCGGTGGCGGCGGACTATTACTACGATCACCCGCACTTGCTTGGCACGATGCGCACCGGGCCCGACCTGTTCAATATCGGCGCGCGCCAGCTCAGCGCGGACTGGCATCTCGGGCACCTCTACCAGCCGCGCGCCTACGTTGCGCAGAGCATCATGCCGAGCTATCCCTACCTGTTCGATGTCAAGGCAGCTGCCGATCCGGGCGAACACGTGGTGACGCTGCCGGCGGGGGCCGCACCGGTTGGCAAGGTGGTGGTGGCAACGCCCGAGGCGCTCGACCTGGTTGCCTACCTGAAGGCGCTCGACCACACGTATGCTGCCTTGCCCGCGCCGGACGATGCGGCCTCCAAGGCAGGCAAATAGCCGTTTCACGCGCCGCTTGACGGAACCCGATGCCATGCCAGACAACCAGCCACCCTCCCAGCCCTCGCCGCAGGAGCAGCGGGAGTACGCCGACCCCGGCGAAGGGCAGACGCCGATTCCGCGCAGCATCGTGGTGCTGGTGGCGGCGCTGATCCTGTGGGGCATCTACTACATCTCCAGGGCACCGATCAATATCCCCTCCGAGCTCGGCGACGGCCGCACCGTCGGCGCGCTGCAAGGCCAGAAGGCGGCCAGCGGCGGCGCGGCGGACGGCGCTGCAGTGTTTGCTTCGCGCTGCGCCGCCTGCCATCAGGCTACCGGCCAGGGCCTGCCCGGGGTGTTCCCGCCGCTGGCCGCTTCCGAGTGGGTGCAGGGCAAGGCCGAGACCGCGGTGGCGATCGTGCTGCATGGCATCACCGGGCAATTGACGGTCAAGGGCAGCGCGTTCAACGGCGCCATGCCGCCCTTCGGCACGCAGCTCAGCGACGCGGAAATCGCCGCCGTGCTGAGCTACGCAAGAAGCCAATGGGGCAACGCCGCGCCCTCTGTGACGGCGGACCTGGTCGCCCAGGTTCGCATCGCCACCAAGGACAGGGCGGCCCCCTTCGATGGCGACAAGGAACTCGCTCCGCTGAAGTAGTGACAGGGAAGGTAGTCAAGGCAGTGATGGCCACGGACTCTCGAACTTCGCGCCGCCCGCCCAGCCTGTGGGCCGCGGGCCTGGGTTGCCTGGCGTTGTGCCTTGGCTTCGCGGCGGCGCTCGCCTGGCTCACGTGGGGCATGCGGGTGTGGACGCTGGATGACCGGCGCAGCGCCATGGCCATGGCGGGAAAACTGGTGGCGCCGCCGCTGGCGATGCGCGACGCGCGTGGCGACCGGTTCACGCCCTGGACGCCGGCATCCCGCTCCGGCCAGGTGTACCTGGTGGATTTCATCTATACCCGCTGTGCCACCGTGTGCGCCGCGCTCGGGCCGGCATTCTTCCGGCTTCAGCAGGATATTCAGGCACAGGGGCTGGCAGACCGGGTCGGGCTTTTGTCCATCTCCATCGACCCCGCCCATGATGAGACGCGGCGCCTGGCTGCCTATGGCGCGCAGCAACGCGCCGACCCCGGCATCTGGCGGATCGGCGCGCCCGTGGCGCCTGCCGCGCAAGCGGCCCTGTTGCGCTCGCTCGATGTGGTGGTGATACCGGACGGACTGGGCGGATATATCCACAACGCCGAAATCCATCTGATTGACGGGCGCGGCGTGGTGCTCGGCCTGTACGACTACCAGTCGTTCGACCAGGCGCTGGTCGCGGCGCGGCAGGCGGCGCGATGAAGCCGGCTGCCGGTGTCGCGGCCCTGCCCGCGCCGCGCCCGCGACGCGAGTGGGCGTTGTGGTGCCTGCTCTGCCTGCCCGGTGTTCTGTTGCTGGCGCCGGTCCGCCAGGCCATCGAAGCCAGCATGGCACTGCAGATGCTGGCGGAGTTTCCCGTTCTCCTGGCATTGGGCTTCGTCGCTTCCGTCCTCGCCGCTCGCCGGCATGACGGTATTCGCGCAGTCGAAGCCCTGATGCGCATGGGCCTGGCGCCGTTGCTGTGCTTCTCGCTCTGCCTGATGTTCTGGATGGTGCCGCTGGCGCTGGACCTGGCGCGGCTCGATGCAGGCGTCAACGCAGCCAAGTACATATCGCTGCTTTTCGCCGGAGCCGCGCTACAGCACGGGCTGAGGCGGGCGCCAGCGGCAGTGCTGTTGTTTTTCGCCGGCAATCTTGTATGGACGCTGGCCACGGTGGGCATGCTGTTCCATGACACCCGGAGCCGACTCTGTGCCAACTACCTGCTGGCGGATCAATGGCTCGCGGGGAATGGGCTCATTGCCTATGCCGTCGCGGTTGCCGTCGGGCTAGTTTTGCACCTGCGGCGACTGCCCGGCTTTGGCTTTTCTCCGCGCGGCGGCTCACACGAGGGGGAAGAGCAATAGGCCGCCGGTGCGCGGAGGTGGTTTTTTTAAGGCCCTGACGACGCCTTGTCGGGGAGGGCGGCTATGCCGCCGGGAACGTGGCGACCGCCTTGGTAGCCAGCACGTCCTTCAGGATGCTGATCTAGCGCAAAGCGAAGCACACCGGCTGCCCTAACCTTTAACTGCAGGGTTGTATCAGTGCGTTGCGACTTACCGAGTGCCTGTGGCCACAGTCCCCCAAGGAGGAAAAAAATGAAACGTCGTACTTTTTGTTCCCTGACCGCCGTTGCGCTAGCCGCCTCCGTTACGGCGTGTTCCACCACGTCAGGCTCTGCCACGGACACTGCGAGCAAGCGGCGGGAGATCGACGCCAGCGTCGATGGGGCGCTGAACAAGCTCTTTGCCACGGCGGACGGATCCAGGGAACTTTCCGCCAAGGCGGAGGGCATCCTGGTATTTCCGAGCGTGATTGCCGCGGGCTTTATCGTCGGCGCCGAGTATGGCGAGGGCGCGTTACGCGTGGCAGGGGGGTCGGTGGGCTACTACAGGACCACGACCGCGTCATTCGGCTGGCTGGCGGGGGCACAGTCCAAGGCGCTCATCCTGATGTTCATGACCCCGGACTCGCTGGCGTCGTTCCGTGCCAGCAACGGCTGGACCGCGGGTGTCGATGGGTCCGTGGCGCTGGCGACGATTGGCGCCAACGGCAAAATCGATACCAATACCGCCCGCGCGCCGATCATCGGCTTCGTAGTGACCAACGCTGGCCTGATGGCGAACCTGTCGCTCTCAGGGACGAAGATCGGGAAGCTGGACATTTAGCCCGCGATTCGCAAGGCGGCCGGCCCTGGTTCCCGCTCAGGAGCCAGGGCGGGCGGCCTTGCCCGAGCTGTCGCGCGGGATTGCAGGGCTAAGGCTTGCCAAGGAACAGGTAGTAGGCATAGTGGCCGCCAGCGGCGCGGCCATAGGCGAGGTAGAGTGGCCCGATCGGCGAATCGATGGCGACGAACAGCGAGCCGGACTTGAGCACGCCGGTAGGACTTCCCTGCACCAGCGGCTCGCCCATGCGGCCGGCCTCCAGCGAAAAGCCGCCATACACGCCTTCCAGCAGCGATTGCCTGGCCAGCTTGTTGTAATAGACCGCCCGGAGATACTGGAGGTTGCCACCCAGCAACTCCCCGGTGCTGTATCCCGATTGCTTCAGGAAACCGCCCCACTGGAACAAGTCGTAGCGTGGCAGCGGGTTGCCACCGATATTGCTGCCGGCCTTGAATCCGAAATTCAAGGTGTGCCGGCCTGAGGACCAGGCGTAGGTGCCGTCGGCATCCGCCTTGACATAGGATTGGTCGGCGCCGAGTCCCGGCTCGGAGGCGTAGACGTGCATGCTGCCGGCATAGCCGGTACGCGGGAAGCTCGCGCTGTCGAGTTGGTCCACCAGCAGCCGGCCGGTGATGGCGCCGCGCTTGTTGTTCTCCTGGCCGGGCGACAGCGCGGCCGGACCGGTGCTTAGCGTGACGTGTTCGCTGCCGGTAAGCACGCCGATCCTGGCTTCGCCATATTTCGTGAACTGGCTGCCTACATCCAGTGCCAGGTCGAAACGGCGCAGGTCGTAGGTGGCGATGCGGTCCGTGTCCCGGAACACGTTAACCGAGCGGCGTTCCAGTTCCACCCGAGGCGCGATGAAGAAGGTATGGCGCGTGTCCAGGGGCTGGTAGAACTCGCTGGTCAGGTTGGTTGTCTGTCCGAGCTGGGCATCGGTGCGCCATTCGGCGCCGAGTGAATTGATCCAGGTGCGCCGATGGCTGGCCAGCAGGTTGAAGAACGCATCGCCACGAAAGTCGGTGCTCAGCCCGAGACCGAAGCGCAGGTAGTTGGGGCCATAGGACTTCTCGACGGCATCGACCGACAGGATCCGTTGGCCTGGTTCATCGAGCACGCGATAGTTGACGTGCTCGAAGTCGCCGGTGCCGAACAGCCGGCTCATGTCCTTATCCAGCTGCTCCGGCCGGATCGGTTCGCCAGACTTGGTTTCCATGGTGCCGGCGGCGAAATCGGGGTTGACGCGCTGCAGCGGTGCAAAGCGTATCTCGTCGACCGGGCGACGGTCTTGCGGCGCTGCGGCCTGCTGGCGCTGGCGCAGTGCGGCATACTCCTGCTGTGGCAAGGCCAGCGGGGCCAGCCGGTCGGCAACCTTGCGTGCCGCGGCCTCGCCGATCGGGATCGTCTTTTCCAGGTTATCGAAGTCGCCTGCCGAAAAATCCCCGAGTTCCGGCAGAATCAGGATGTCCTCTGGCCGGAGTTGTGCCAGCGACGCACGTACGTTTTGCTCGGTCAGGATATTCAGCATCTGGCCGGTCACGCTGATCACCGATCCCAGTTCGTCGCGCCGCATCAGCGGCGTGCCGAGGTTCACCGCAATGACAATATCCGCGCCCATGGCGCGCGCCACGTCCACGGGGAGGTTGTTGGTCAGTCCGCCGTCGACCAGCAGCTTCCCTTCGTAGTCGACGGGGGCCACCACGCCCGGCACGGACATGCTGGCGCGCATGACCATGGCCAGCTCGCCCTGGGTGAACACCACGGGCGTGCCTGTCACGAGGTCGGTGGCCACTGCGCGGTACGGAATCGGCAGGGCATTGAAATCGCGATAGCCTGGCGCGCGCGCCAGCCCGCGCAGTACCTTCTCGAGCTGCACGCCCGTGACGGCGCCTTTGGGCAATTCCAACTGGCCGCCCTTGACGCCGATTTCCGGCGTAAACAGATTGCTGCGATCTTCCTGCTTGCGCCTGATGCTCAGATCCTGCCGCGGCGGCCGTTCCTTGAATAGTGCGCTGGTGGACAAGCCAGCGACGATTTTCTCCATTTCGCCTGGCGTGACGCCGGTCGCATAGGCGGCACCGACCAGCGATCCCATGCTCGTACCCGTTATGCAGTCCACCGGCACGCGCAGCGATTCCAGAACCTTCAGGATGCCGATATGGGCGGCGCCGCGTGCGCCGCCGCCGGACAGCACCAGGCAGATCCGCGGTCTGCCCATGGCCTGCGGGGGGGCGCTGGCGAGAGGGGCGCCGGTGGCAGCAGCAGGCTGTGCGGCCGGCAACCCTGGCTCCGCAAGCGCTGGAAGCGCCGGGATCGCCAAAAAGGCGGCAAAGGCAGCCAGCAAGGCGCGCGCAAGACACCGAGGGCGCGCGTACCCCGGCGGGCACAAGGCAACACCACCCGAGCCGATCCAGATTTGAAGCTGTCGCCTTCCTGGTCTGGCTGCGGCTTTCATGGGCAGTTTTCAAGGCGAACGTTCTGTATAGCTTAGATGGACGAACACCGCTGCGGTAGGTATTGCACTGGTTACTTGTTGCAGGTCAATTTTTCCTCGCGGATCTGCACTACCTTGAAACAAGGAAGAAACGCCGTGCCGGTCGGTGCATCGCAGCATCATCAAGGTGGGGCGCCATTGGCGGCCCTGTGCGTACCAGCCATCACCCGCCAATGCGCAAGGCCCGATATTGAGAATGAGAACAAATTTCGTTGCGCGGCGCATGTGTAGGACCAAAGTCCGATTGCCAACGCAGAAGCCGGCGGCCACATTTGACGTACATGCCCACCCGGGGTTGTCAGCGGCGGTATCAGGAGAAGAATCATGGCAAAGACGAATCAGCATGACGCCGATACCGAGCCACGGGAGGACGGAAAGTTCAGCAATAAGGAATACCTGAAGGAACTTGCCCGCCTGCATGTGGAACTCGTGAAACTGCAGGAATGGATTCTCGCGACCGGCTGCAAGCTTTGCATCATCTTTGAAGGGCGCGATGGCGCAGGTAAAGGCGGCACGATCAAGGCCATTACCGAGCGCGTGAGTCCGCGCGTGTTCCGCGTGGTTGCCTTGCCGGCGCCCACCGAGCGCGAAAAGAGCCAGATGTATGTCCAGCGCTACCTTCCGCACCTGCCCGCCGCAGGCGAGGTGGTGATTTTCGACCGCAGCTGGTACAACCGTGCCGGCGTGGAGCGGGTCATGGGCTTCTGCACCGAGGAACAGGCCGAGTCATTCCTGAGCGCCGTGCCCCTTGTGGAACGGGCCGTCGTGAGCTCGGGCGTTATCCTGCTCAAGTATTGGCTGGAGGTCAGTGAGCAAGAGCAGACCCGCCGCCTTGAGGCGCGCATTAACGATGGGCGGAAGACCTGGAAGTTGTCGGGCATGGACCTGAAGTCCTACAGCCGGTGGTATGACTACTCGCGCGCGCGCGACGACATGTTCCTTGCAACGGACACGGACTTCGCACCATGGTATGTTGCCAACTCGAACTGCAAGCGGCGCGCCCGTCTCAATATCATCAGCGACATATTGGCCAAGGTTCCCTACGAAGCCGTGCCGCGCAAGAAGGTAAAGCTGCCAGAACGGCAGAAGCCTGGTGGCTATCGGGAACCGGACTATCCCTACAAATTCGTTCCAGAGCAGTTTTGAGGGCCACGGGTTTCAATCCGTAACCTCTGTCAGTTTCGCCTAAGCGCACGCGCGGACCGCCGTGGCAACGCGGTCCCCTGGGCCAACTACAAACAAGGTCACCATGCAAGACAATCCCCTCTCTGAAATATCGCTGCCGGCCCGGGTGGCGCTGCGCGATGGGCGGCAGGTAGTGCTGCGCAAGATCCGGGAGGAGGACAAGGCCGGCTTGCTGGCGGCCTTCGACCGGCTTTCCGCGGACTCGCGTTACACGCGTTTCATGGCCTCCCTGCGGGAGTTGCCGGAGGCGATGCTTGAGTCGGCAACGCATCCGGCGCCGGAGCTGGAGTGCGCGCTGGTCGCCATCTACGGCGATGCGCAAAGCATTGTCGGCGGCGCGCGCTATGCCGCCGCGCCGGGCAGCGATGTCTGCGAGTTTGCCGTGACGATCGACGACGAATGGCACGGTCTCGGGCTGGCGCGGTGTCTCATGCAAGTATTGATCGCTGCCGCCCGCGCACGCGGATATCGCACCATGGAAGGCTACGTGCTGGCCTCGAACACCGGGATGCGCGGCCTTGCCCGCCGGCTCGGGTTTGTCGACACGGCCTGCCACGAAGATGCCACGTTGCGCGTGGTCAGTCTCGGCTTGACGGGGGCGGCGGAAGCACCGGCACCAGGGTAAGGGCGGATGATAGTCCGTCTCTCTGGTTCTGGCCGACTGGTGCCGAAGCTTCATCCCTTCCCGACCCTCATGGCGTCCGGCAACGGTTGCTCAATCTCGGTCAACCTCAGATCTCCAGCCCGTGGTGAAACGTCCTCCTCCACGTTCGCTATCCCATGACCTGCGTTTCAGCTCCCGCCGGGCCGCCCGTTTCCGCGTGTCGCTGAAACTCGTCGATCGCATCGGCCACCGAGACGCGGCGCCCGAAATAGCCGAGGCGATCCTCCAGCCCTTCAGCGCGAAGCATATCCCGCACCTTCGCATGCGCCGCCACAAGCCGCAGATCTATCCCTTCTGCCTTCAATGCCGTATGCAATGCCGCCAGCATGCGTGCGCCGGCGAGGTCGACGGCGGGCGAGGTGGACAGATCCCAGATCACCAGCCTGACCGGCGCGGCGGCCGAGCGGATTCTCTGCCAGACGGCAGCACGCACATGCTCGACGTTGAAGTAAAGCAGCGACGCCTCGACGCGGAACACCCGCACATCAGGAATGGCTTCGTTGTCGGGATTACGCTCCATATCGGAGTAAATGCGCGTGCCGGGGATGCGGCCGAGGATGGCCACATGCGGGTGCGCCGCGCGCCGTATGATCAGCAACATCGAAACGAGTACCGCCACGAGCACGCCGTTCAGGATGCCCAGCAAAAGCACGGCGGCAAACGCCACCATCGATACAATGAATTCAAGGCGGCTTACCCGCCACACGTGGCGCAGTTCGCCGATGTCGATCAAGCCCTTGACGGCAACCAGCACGATGGCTGCGAGTACCACGTTAGGCAGGTTGGCTAGCAAGCCGGTCAGGAACATCAGGCACAGTCCGATCGTGACCGAGGCGAAAACCAGCGCGAGTGGCGTCTTGGCACCAGCCTTGTCGTTCACCGATGACTGGGACAGACCGCCGGCGACAGGGTAGGCCTGGAAGAAGCCCGCGGCCAGATTCGCCGCGCCCAGGCCGAGCAGTTCCTGGCGCGGATCGATCTCGTAGCCGTGCGTCTGTGCCAGTGCCCGCGCCGCGGAAACGCTTTCCACGTAGGACAGCAACACGCAGGCGAATGCCAGCGGAACCACCCCGTCCACATCGCGTGCCCGCAGCCCGGGAAGGCGGAACTCCGGCAAACCTTGCGGCAACGCACCGACGACCTTGAAGCCGAACTGACTCAGCGACGTTGCCGACAGCACGATGATGGAAATCACCACCACGAACAGAGCGACCGGGCGGCCAGGCAGGAATTTCTCCCCCAGCAGCAGCAAGGCAAGCGCGACAAGACCGAAAGCGAACACGACCAGGTTGGTATCGGGGATCTGACCGGCGAGAATGACGACGCGCTCGAAGAAAGCCTCGCCGCCACCCTTGACCCCGAACAGCTTGGGCAATTGCGTCAAGGCGATGGTCAGGGCCGCGCCGGCTTTGAAGCCGAGCAGTATCGTTTCGCTGATGAAATTGACCAGGGAGCTCAGCCGCAGCAGCCATGCCAGCAAACACATGCCGGCCATGAGCACCGCCGTCAGCGCCGCGATGGCGGCCCAGCGGCCCGGATCGCCATTGGCCATGCCCGCCACCGTGACCCCGACGAGCATCGAGATCGCAGAGGTGGGCCCGATCGCAAGCTGGCGAGAGGAGCCGAACAGCGCGTAGAAGAGGCCGCCAACCAGATAGCAGTAAATGCCATATTGCGGAGGCAGGCCGGCGAGCGATGCGTAGGCGAGCGAAACCGGAATGCCGTAGGCAGCGAGCGTGACGCCGGCAATCGCGTCGCGCGCCAGCCACTGCGGCCGGTAGGTGGTCAGCCACTGCGCAGGAGGAAATACTGCGCGCCACCCACGCATGGAAGTCCCGCTGGTGGCTTCGCCGGCGGTGCCGGGATCTTCGGTCATGGCATCACATCCTCTTGGGGCGCGGATCTGACGGGAACCTGGATCAGGCATAACACTCAGGTAACAGACCTGCTCACGCTAGTTGCCTGTTCCCGCCGTCAAAATCGAATGCGCCATATGGAAAAGCAAGGCCTCCAAGAAACAACGCTTAGTGCACGCCGGTGTGCTGCGCCTCACGCGCTGGTGCCACAGCCGCAGTCCATACTTCCAAGATATTCGGCACAGGGTGCTTGTGCTTGATTTGGCGCAAAGTCCGGACGGGTCTGGCCTGTTCACTTCACGCGAAAACGGTGGCGCCCATTTCTTGAGCCTCTGCGCTACCGGACGCGTTTAGGACCGGCAAGCGTCACGACTTGCGGCCGGACGTCGTCCAGGGAAAAGTGCTCCCGGCACATCCCGCTGGCGCGCGGCGCCAGGGTGCCGCCATAGGTGCCTGGCCGCCGGCGCTGGCCTCTCAACAACCGCCCGTGCGCCGCGTGGCAACTGCATTCCGGTCACCGGGGCAATGAACAAGCCCGCCAATGAACGGTGCGTGACGTCATTTCGGCAACGAGCACGCATTCTTGATGCAAGTCAATGTGCTGGCGGACCGCATGTATAAAACATAGGCATATCAAGTCTGCGAAACGCGACGCCCCGATACGCCGGCGTTGCCGAATCGCACGTGCATGGCTCAGTGGGCATAGCCCGCCACTATTGAGGCCAATCCTATACGCGAAGGTACCTTCCATATCCGCCGGCGATGCCGCTCGCGGACGGTTTAACAACTGGCTGTCGAGGTCATCACCATGGATGCTGGAAAGCAACTAGTACATGCGCACGAGATCGGTATCAAGACCGGTCTGGTACTTCAGAAACGCGTCAGGAATGCACAGGAAGCCTTTGGTCACCGGGTGCAGGAGGCCTGCGGCGATGGCAATGGCATTGGCAAAGGCATTGGCAAAGCCGAGGGCCTTGCCGACGCCGCCAGGCTGATGACAGGCGCCGATCCATTGAGTTGTTACGCTTACGCCGTGGATGCGGGGCAACGTGCCATCCTCTTCTGGGACACGCTCCGGCAGCGCGGCAATCACTTTGTCGAGAACGCGGTGCAGGGCCTGAAGCCGGTACTGCACTTCGACTACGAGTTTGTCCTCGACGGCCGCCAGTTCGAGCGGCCGGTGAACTACGCGCTGCTACGGATCACACCGCCCGAAGGCGTGCATATCGACAACAGCCGCCGTCCCTACCTGATCATCGACCCCCGCGCGGGCCATGGTCCCGGTATCGGGGGATTCAAGGACGATTCGCAGGTGGGCGTCGCATTGCGTGCAGGCCATCCTGTCTACTTCGTTATTTTCTTCCGCGATCCCGAACCGGGCCAGACCTTGCTCGATGTGTGCGAGGCCGAGCAGGTCTTCGTGAAGAAGGTCCGTGCGCTGCATGCGGACAGCCCCAAGCCGGCCATCATCGGCAATTGCCAGGGCGGCTGGGCGGCCATGATGCTGGCGGCCTCTGGCCCGGACGACACCGGACCCATCGTCATCAACGGTGCGCCGATGTCGTACTGGAGCGGCGCCTGGAGCGAGGATGAGGGAGACAACCCGATGCGCTACGCGGGCGGCCTGCTCGGCGGTACCTGGCTGTCCTCGTTCACGGCGGATCTCGGCAACGGCAAGTTCGATGGCGCCCACCTGGTGCAGAACTTCGAGAACCTGAATCCCGCCAACAGCCTGTGGGACAAATACTTCAACCTGTACAACAAGGCCGACACGGAGCCGCCGCGTTTCCTGGAGTTCGAGCGCTGGTGGGGTGGCTACTACCTGATGAACCGGGAGGAGATCGAGTGGATCACCCGAAATCTGTTTGTCGGCAACAAGCTATGGTCCGGTGATGTGAAGGGCGCGGGCGGCAAGGGCTTCGACCTGCGTGATATCAGATCGCCCATCGTGCTGTTCGCCTCGATGGGCGACAACATCACACCGCCGCAGCAGGCATTCAACTGGGTAGTGGACGTGTACGAGAGCACCGAGGAGATCAAGGCGCGAGGCCAGGTCATCGTCGGGATGCTTCACCAGAACATCGGTCACCTGGGCATCTTCGTTTCGGGGAAGGTGGCACAGAAGGAGCACGCGCAGATCGTGTCCGTGCTGAAGAGCATCGAACTGCTGCCTCCCGGGCTCTATGGCATGGCCATTACGGAGCGTGCGGAAAAGAGCGCAAGCGGCGACGTCGAGTACGACGTGGAGTTCCGGGAGCATCGCCTCGAGGATATCGTGGCGCGGCTCAATCGCTTCCAGCGAGTCGACGAGAAGCCGTTCGAGGCTGTAGCGGCGCTGTCGGATTTCAATCAGCGCGCCTATGAGCTGTTCGCGCAACCCTTCGTGCAGGCGATGTCCAACGATTTCTCGGCACGCTTGCTGCGCGAGTTCCACCCGCTGCGGGTGCAGAACTGGGCGCTGTCGGATATGAACCCCTGGCTCGCCTGGCTGGGTCCCGCCGCCGAAGCCGTCAGGGAGAACCGTCAGGCCATGGAGCCAGACCATCCGCTGCGGCAGCGGGAACAAGCCGGGGCCGAACTCGTCAGCGCGGCGCTGGACGGATACCGTGCCGTGCGCGACGCCATGACGGAGGCATCGTTCTTCGGCATCTACGCCAATATGTTCTCCCTGTACTTCGGCAACAAAGAGCCGGCGCATGACGGACGGCCGGTGGCGGCGGAGCCGGCGGAGCTGCCGCAGGTCAGGGAGGCCCTGGCTTCGATAGCGCGAGGAGGCTATGTGGAAGCGCTCGGCAGGATCGCGTTCCTGTTGATCCGCCATGGGGAGCCGCTGCCGCTCTCGCGGCTGGAGATGCGCAAGGAGATGGTAGCTGACTACGGTGAATTCCTGCCCGAAGTGCCGATGCACGAGTGGCGCTCGATTCGCGGCCAGCAGGAAATCATCGTTCAGCATGCGCCGGAGCAGGCCCTGGAGACGCTGGCGGTCCTGCTCCAGGATCCGGCCGACCGCGAACGGCTGCTGACGCTGCTGGACAAGCTGTCGGCGGATGAGCGCGTGCTTGGCAGCAAGCCCACGGCAGAACAGGTGGCCATGCTCGCGCGCATCCGGAGAGCCGCGGCGGGAAAGCCGGAGCGCGTGCGCCGACCGGCTACGCTCGCGCGGGCCTGAGCGCGCCGGGAATGCTGCCGGCCACGGCTTAATCGAGCAGGAGGAGTGCAAGTGAACACCAAGCACGAGAAGTACCAGCGATTGATTGAGTTCTGCAAGTCCATCCCGCCAACGCCGACGGCGGTGGTGCATCCGTGCGACCGGAGTTCGCTGGAAGGGGCGGTGGAAGCTGCACAGATGGGGCTGATCGCCCCCATCCTGGTCGGTCCCAGGGCGCGCATCGAGGAAACAGCGAAGGCCGCCGGTATCGACATCAGTCCGTATCCGATCGTCGATGCGCCTTTCAGCCATGCGGCTGCCGCCGCTGCCGTGCAACTGGTGCGCGAAGGCAAGGCCGAGGCGCTGATGAAAGGCAGTCTGCACACGGATGAGCTGATGGCGGCGGTGGTCAAGGGCGATACTGGCTTGCGCACCTCCCGGCGTGTCAGCCACTGCTTCGTGATGGACGTGCCGGACCATGAGGAGGCGCTGATTATCACGGACGCCGCCGTGAACATTGCTCCCACGCTCGCCGAGAAGGCGGACATCCTCCAGAACGCCATCGATCTGGCCCATGCGCTGCAATTCAAGGAGGTAAGGGTGGCGATCCTGTCGGCGATGGAGACCGTCAATCCGAAGGTCCCGTCCACTATCGAAGCTGCAGCGCTGTGCAAGATGGTTGAACGTCACCAGATCACCGGCGCGGTCGTTGACGGCCCTCTGGCGCTCGACAACGCCATCAACCTGGAGGCCGCCCGCATCAAGAAGATCGATTCGCCGGTTGCGGGCCGCGCCAACGTGCTGCTGGTGCCCGACCTGGAGGCCGGCAACATGCTCGCCAAGAGCCTGTCCTTTCTCGCCGGTGCCGATGCGGCCGGCATCGTGCTCGGCGCGCGGGTACCTATCATCCTCACCAGCAGGGCGGACTCCGTGTCGACCCGGCTGGCATCCTGCGCGGTTGCCGCGCTGGTGGCAAAGGCCCGCCGCGAGTCGGGCAAGGCACTGGGGTAAGGCCATGGCCGACGTGATACTGGTACTCAACGCAGGCTCGTCGAGCATCAAGTTCAGCGCTTTCGGTGCCCACGGCGACGAGCCGGAGCTGGTGCTGCGCGGCAGTCTCGATGGCATCTACACGTCGCCGGGCTTTCGCGCCACCAACGCATCGGGCGCGGAGGTGGAGACGAAACACTGGGGCGATGGCACCGAACTGGGTCATGGCGGGGCCATTGCCTTTCTCGCCGATTTCCTGCGCGGGCACGGTGAAGGCCACCATCTGGTCGCCGTGGGGCACCGCGTGGTGCATGGAGGCGTGCAGTTCACGCAGGCGGTGAAAGTCACGCCCGAGGTCGTTTCTGCGCTGGACGCCCTGAGCCCCCTGGCCCCTTTGCACCAGCCGCACAACCTCAAGCCGATCCGCATTCTCGCGCAGCGGCGCCCCGAACTGCCGCAAGTGGTTTGTTTCGACACGGCGTTTCACCGCGGCCAGCCAGAAGCGGCACAGGCTTTCGCGCTTCCCGCCTCGATCACGCAGCGCGGCGTGCGGCGCTACGGCTTTCATGGGCTCTCCTATGAGTACATCGCCAGCGTTTTGCCGGCGGTCGACGCCGCCGCCGCCGCCGGCCGCACCGTGGTTGCCCATCTGGGTAACGGCAGCAGCATGTGTGCGCTCGTGGCCGGCCGGAGTGTCGCCAGCACCATGGGGTTCACCGCGGTGGACGGGCTGCCCATGGGTACGCGCTGCGGCAATCTGGATCCCGGTGTCATCCTGTACATGATGGATGAGCTCGGCATGGATGCCCGCGCTATCGAGGACCTGATCTACCGCAAGTCCGGGCTGCTCGGCGTCTCCGGGATCTCCAGCGACATGCGGGCGCTGCTGGCCAGCGACGATCCGCGCGCACGCTTCGCCGTTGAACTCTATACCTACCGGATCGCGCGCGAGCTAGGTTCGCTTGCGGCCGCGGCTGGAGGACTGGATGCACTGGTGTTCACCGCTGGTGTCGGCGAGCATGCCGCGCCGATACGCGAGCAGGTTTGCCGGCAGGCGGACTGGCTTGGCATCGCGCTGGATGCCGGCGCGAACGCCAGGGGCGAGCCGAGAATCAGCACGCTGTCGAGCACGGTGCCGGTGTGGGTCATCCCGACGAACGAGGAACTCATGATCGCAAGGCACACCAGGTCGGTGATCGGAACGGCGGCGCAATGAAGACCATTTCGTTCGCCACGGGCAAGGCGGTGCCGATGGAGACGGCACCCGGCGTGTCGCCCGGGCAGGCGCAAGCGGCACAACCCAGGCTACGCTTGCGGCGCCCGCACGGGTGCCGGAGATGTCCTATGATGGAGCAGCAACATGACAGCCGAAACACTCCGGCCGATCCTGGCGGGCAAGAAAGCGCTGGTCTGCGGGATCGCCAACGACCAGTCAATCGCCTATGGCTGCGCAAAGGCCTTTCGGGAGATGGGTGCCGACCTCGCGATCACCTATGTGAACGAAAAGTCCAGGCAATACGTGGAGCCGGTGGCGAAGGAACTGGAAGCCCCGATCTTCATGCCGCTCGATGTGTCGCGCGAAGGGGAGCTTGAGGGCGTGTTCGCCGAGATCGAAAAGACCTGGGGCAAGCTGGATATCCTCGTGCATTCGATTGCCTGGGCGCCAAAGGACGATCTGCAGGGCGGCCTGCTGAATTGCTCCGCTGAGGGATTCGGCAAGGCCATGGACGTCTCCTGCCACTCCTTCATCCGCATGGCGCGGCTGGCCGCGCCTCTGATGCGGGACGGGGGCACGATGTTCACGATGAGTTATTACGGCGCAAACAGAGTGGTGCCGAACTATAACGTAATGGGTCCGGTGAAAGCCGCGCTGGAGGCCGTTTCGCGCTACCTGGCCTACGAGCTCGGCGCCAGGGGCATCCGTGTGCATGCGATATCGCCTGGTCCGCTCAAGACCCGCGCCGCTTCCGGGCTGAAGGACTTCGACCTGATGCTTAGCGACGCAGCGAAGCGCGCGCCCGTTGGCGAACTGGTCGACATCCTCGATGTCGGTTTTACGTGCGCGTTTCTCGCGACGCCGTTTGCGCGGCGACTGTCGGGAGAAACGCTGTATGTGGATGGCGGCGTCAACATCATGGCGTAGCGCGCCGCGGCAGCAACCGAGGAGAGTGAATCATGTCCTTGCTATTACTGGGGAATATCGACAGCGCCACCACCGATGACGAGATCAGGGAATTCCTGGTCAAGTACGGCTTCCCACCGTTTGACGAAATCGAGCATGTTCCGGGGGACGGGTCGCGGCCAGCCGTGATGCTGACCTTCCATGCCCTCGAGCCGGATGCATTGCGCAAGCTTCAGCCGCGCATCCAGCACATGTTCTGGAAAGGCCACAACCTCAGCGCGCTGGTCATGGCGGAGCGCTATAGCTGATCTCGCGGGGCCAGGCGAAGCGCGGTGAAGGGAGCTGTTGCATGAGTATTCTGAACTGGCTGCGCCGGCGTGACGCCGGCGCGCACCCGCATGACGAGCAGGAGATCGCCGGGTTGACGGAGCGCGTGCTCAGGCTCAGCCCGCGCCTGCGGCTGGTGCCGCGCTACGAGCAACGGCTCGGCCCCGCGATCGGCATGGCGCTCGATTATGTGCGGGGCCTCGTAGCCGGCCTCCCTGCGCCGCTGGAAGCCAGCAAGGCGGCGTGGGGATCCGACCCCTATATCCACGCTTTCTTCGGCACCGCGCATGATGTGGAGCTCGCCTTCAGCCGCTCATCGGACCTGCGCGAGTTTTTCGAGGCGTCGGCGGGCGCGCAGGATGCCTGCGCCGTGCTGGGCATGACGATGACGGAGCGCCATACGCTGGGCGTGGCCCTCGAAGGGGATGTGATGCGTGCCGAGGTGCCGCAGACCACGGTCAGTTTCAGTGACCATCAGGTCAGGATCTGCGGCACGACCGATGCGGCGCTGCGCGAGGAGATCGTGCGGAGAATGCTGGATCAGATGGTCCTTCAGAGCCTTTCCAATATCGCTGCCGATACATCGCGGCGCGATGTGCTGGAGCGCGAGCATGGCCTGCTGAAGGCGCGCTTGCGCCTGCTGGAACGGCAGAGCACCGGTATGCGTTCGGTGATGGGCGGCGACGAGCAGGCGGACGCCGGGGAACGGGCCCGGCTGCGCGAGCAGATCGAACAGAACGACAGGGAACTGGGCGAACTGGGTGACAAGTCCGGCGCGCTTGACCGCCAGCTGGAAGGCATGGCGGCGGTGTTCAAGGATGCAAGGTCGTGCTTCTCCATCGAAAGCCAGCGCAGGCGGCTAAGCCTGATGAATGTGCTTTTGCCGGAAGGCAGCACGGTGCCCGGGCATGAACTGGAGTTGCTGACGGCGCGCGTTCCCGGCGATCCGCCACTGGTGCGTACGTTCGCACTGGTGCGCTTCGCACGCGCAGCGATGTTGTCGTGCACGAGCCTGCTCGACGAGGCCGAGCGCTTGCTGTAGCGGCGAGCGGGTGAAAGCGGGTTTCTGGTGTTTCAAAGGAGAGGAAAATGCAAAGCAAGAAATTCCTGATGGTGGCCGCCCTTGCGGTGATGGCGGGCTCGGCGATGGCGCAGCCGGAAACCAAGGTGGACGTCGCGAAGGCGCCGGGCCAGGTGACCGTGGGAGGGGTAACCAGCGTCACGGCCACGGTGACAGCCATCGACGCGGCGACCAGAACGGTTTCGCTGAAGGACAAGAAGGGCAAGGTGACGAGTCTTGCGGTGGGTGAGGAAGCGCGCAATTTTGACCAGCTGAAGGTTGGCGACGTGGTGACTGTCGACTACAGGGAAGCCATGACGCTGACGCTCAAGAAGGAGGGGCGCGGCAAGAGTTCGATCAGCGAGAGCGCGACGATGAACCGGTCCGAACCGGGCGCCAAGCCGGGCGGCACAGCCGGGCGCGAAGTGACTGTCCTTGCCGACGTCGTCGCGGTCAATGCCAAGACGAAGATGGTCACCTTGAAAGGGCCCAAGGGCAATACGCTGGACCTGAAGGTTGACGACCCGGCGCAGTTGAAGGACATCAAGAAGGGCGACCAGGTAGAAGCTGTATACACCGAGGCGCTCGCGGTATCCGTCAAGCCGGCTGCGGGGAAGTAAGCAGCGATGGAGCGCGGGGGATATGCATCCCCCGCTGACGAAGCCGCAGTGAAACTCGCGGTGCGCAGCGGCAAGCCCTGCGCAACCTGCGGTCAGTCCGGGCAGATCACGCGTCAACGAGGAGCTCGCGGGAAGCGGCCGGGAGCCATGCATCCATGCATCCCAAGCGGGAGCGGTCCCGATATGGATCGTAGTTGTGACATTGGCGGATCGAGCCCATGGACCGGAAATCGTCAGCATCATCCCGCGGCGGCGTAAGCCTGCTGGTGCCGGAGTGGATCCGCGCGTACCAGAAGGACTGGGTCGCGCCGGATGTCGTCGCCGGGCTCACCGCCGGTGCCGTTGTCATTCCGAAGGCGCTGGCCTATGCAACAGTGGCGGGCTTGCCGATCCAGGTCGGGCTCTATACGGCGTTCCTGCCGATGGTGATCTATGCCTTCCTCGGAACGTCGCGCCCGCTTAGCGTCAGTACTACGGCAACGCTAGCCATTCTCGGTGCGGCGGCGCTCGGTCGGGTGGCGCCGGGCGGGGCTCCTGCCAGCCTGCTGGCGGCCTCGGCGACGCTTACCCTGCTCGTCGGCGCCATCCTTGTGCTGGCTTCGCTGCTGCGGCTTGGCTTCGTTGCCAACTTCATCTCGGACCCTGTCCTGACCGGGTTCAAGGCCGGGATTGCCGTCGTGATCGTGCTCGATCAGGTGCCGAAGCTGCTGGGCATACACTTTGCCAAGGGTTCGTTCTTCCACAATTTGCTGGCCATCGTCACCGGGCTGCCGCATACATCGCTCACCACGCTGGCTGTCGGCGTCATCACCATTGGCATGCTGCTGGTCATGGAGCATGTCTCGCCCAAGGCGCCCGCACCGCTGATCGCGGTGGCAGCCGGGATCGCCGCCGTGAGCTTGCTCGGCTTGCAGGCGCACGGCGTGGAGACCGTCGGCCAGGTGCCAACGGGCCTGCCGACGCCCGTCCTGCCGGATCTTTCGCTGATTGCGGAACTCTGGCCGCCTGCCGTTGGCATTGCGTTGATGAGCTTTACCGAGTCCATCGCGGCGGGCCGTGCGTTTGCCAGGAGGGGAGAACCGGCACCCGTGGCAAACCGGGAGTTGCTGGCGATCGGCGCCGCAAATATCGGGGGAGCCCTGCTGGGCGCCATGCCGGCGGGCGGCGGGACGTCGCAGACCGCGGTGAACCGGCTGGCCGGTGCATGCACACAGCTGGCTGCACTGGTTACCGCGGCGCTGGCGCTGGGCACAATGTTGCTGCTCGGACCGTTTATCGCAAAGATGCCGCACGCCACGCTGGCTGCCGTGGTCATTGTGTACTCGATCGGCCTGATCGATCCGGTCGAGTTTCGCGCGATTCTCCAGGTACGCCGCACGGAGTTTATCTGGGCGGTGACGGCGATGGTCGGCGTCGTGCTCCTCGGCACGCTGCAGGGCATTGTGGTGGCCATCGTAGTCTCGCTTTTGGCGCTGGCGCACCAGGTATCCGATCCGCCGGTCTATGTGCTCAGGCGCAAGCCGGGCACGCATTTGTTCCGGCCGGTGGGGCCTGAGCATCCGGAAGACGAGAGCTTTCCCGGCTTGCTGTTATTGCGCCCGGAGGGCCGTATCTTCTTCGCCAATGCCGGGCGCATCGCGCAAAAGATGCGTCCGCTTATGGCTGATGCCGACGCGCGCGTTATCGCGCTGGATCTTGGCGCTGTGTTCGATCTCGAGTACACAGCGCTCAAGATGCTGACGGAGGCGGAAAAGACATACCGCGAAGGCGGTGGAATGCTGTGGCTCGTCGGCATGAACCCCGGCGTGCTGGCGCTGGTGCAGCGCTCGCCGCTGGGCCAGGAGCTAGGGCGCGAGCGGATGCTGCCGGATCTGGACCAGGCGGTTGCCCGGTATCAGGCGTCGCGGGAGCCGGCCGGGGGGCGGTGAGGCTGCCGCGCCCGAGTCGGCGCGCCATGTCAGGCCTTGATTTCGTTCGTAAGCGGCTTGCCGGACTCGCATGCGGTGACGCTGCGCAACGTCGTCTGGCAAATCGTCGTCATGGCTTCGTGCGTGAAAAAGGCCTGATGGCCGGTCACGATGACGTTTGGAAAAGAGACCAGTCGCTGAAGCACGTCATCGGTGATGATGGTGCTGGAGAGATCCCGGAAGAAGATATCCGCCTCCTGCTCGTACACGTCGAGGGCCAGCCCGCCCAACTGTCCGCTCTTCAGCGCCTCGATCGCGGCCTCGGTGTCGATCAGCCCGCCACGGCTGGTGTTGACCAGCAATGCCCCGCGCTTTGTGCGCAGCAGCATGTCGGCATTGATGATGTGGCGCGTCTGCGGGGTCAGCGGGCAGTGCAGTGAAATGATATCCGCGCTGGCGCCGATTTCGCCGGGTAGGGCGTAGCGCGCGCCCAAGGCCTCGAACTCGGGCGTGGGGAATGCATCGTAGCCGACGACGTTGCATCCGAAGCCGAGCATGATCCTGGCGAACACACAGCCGATCTTGCCGGTACCCACCACGGCGACGGTTTTGCCGCAGAAATCGAATCCCATCAACCCGTCGAGGGAAAAGTTGAAGTCCCGCGTGCGGTTGTACGCACGGTGAATCTTGCGATTGATCGCCAGCAGCAAGGCAACGGCATGCTCCGCGACCGAATTTGGCGAATAACTGACGACGCGAACCACCTTCATGCCCAGCCTTTCCGCGGCTTTCAGGTCGACGTTGTTGAATCCGGTGCAGCGCAGCGCAACAAGGTTCGTTCCGCCGCGTTTGAGCGCATCGAGAACCGCGGCGTCCGCGGTGTCGTTCACGAAGATGCAGACCGCGTCATAGCCCGCGGCAAGGCCGGCGCTTTCCATTTCCAGCAGGTCATCGAAGTACTTGAGCTGATGACCCTCGGCAACATTGGCGGCATCGAGATATTCGCGGTCGTAGGGCTTGGCGCTGAATACGGCAACTTTCATTGCGTGTCTCCCAGAATGATGGAGCGTTGTTCTTCCGGCCAGAACTTGTCCGCGCTACCCGCCGGCCAGTGCCGCGGTGATCTGTGCGAACAGGATTTTTGCAACCGTCATCGAAGGGAAAATCATGGCATAGCCGAGGTCCGTCCGATCCGTGGGGGCGACGCGATTGGCAAAGGCAAGGATGGCCGGGTTCCCCGTCGCCCCGCTGATGACGCCTGCGGTAGTGTCAAACGGCAGCTTGAAGATCCACAGGCAACACAATGCGGTGATCAGCACCAGTGCCAGGACAATGGCAACGCTGTAAAGCAGGAACCAGGCTCCCGCTACGCCGATCGTGGCGAAGAACTTCGGCCCGGAGGAAATGCCCACCTGCGCCAGAAAGATGGTGAGGCCGAAATTGCGCAGGACCAGATTGGCCGAGAGGGGCATGGTCCAGACGAACGGTCCGGAGCGGCGAAGCTTGCCAAGATAAAGGGCGACCAGCAGCAGCGCGGCCAGCCCGAGGGTCAGCTTGCCGACGCCTGGAATCGGCAGCGGGATGATGCCTGCCAACAGCCCCGCGGCCGCACCGATGCCGATCGAGATGAAGCTCAGTTCGGCGGTGCCCTTGATGGAGTCGCCGAAGAACTTGCGTATCGATTTTGCGTGGGCACGATTCACCAGCAGGCCGACCCGGTCGCCGACCTCAAGGATAAGATCGGGGCCGGGCAATATATCGGCATCGCCCCTGCGCACATGGGCAATCGAGCAGACGACACCTTCCGGAAACCGGATATCGCACAGCGCCAGTCCGACCACGTCGCGGCTCGACGCAAATACGCGAGCATAGTCAAGATCCTCCCGATGGCTGCTGATCCGTCCCGGTTGCAGCTCTCCCAGGAAGGCGGCGGCTTCCTGAAGTGCCGCCGGGTCCGTGGCAGTCGCAAGCAGGACATCGTCCGTTTGCAGAACGAGGTCGTCCGTGGGCAGCTGGTTATGGTGTTCGCGGCGCACCGCGGCAATCGCCAGGCCTGCCGGCAGGCGTGCCTTCAGTTCGGAGAACCTGAGGCCAATGACTTCGCGGTTTCTCAGGGCGATTTCGGCCGTTTCAATGATCTTTGCCGGAGGTGCCTCGATCTTTGCCTTGAGCACCGCGCCAAGTCCGTAAAGGATCAGGATCGGACCGGCGACACCGAAGGGATACGCCACGCTGTAGCCAACCGCGGCGCCGTCGCCTTTCATGGCAGTAATGATCGCCTGCAAGGTCGCCGTGCTGGTCCCCGAGCCCGCGAACATCCCCAGCGACTCATCGAGTTTGACACCGAACAGCGGCACCAGCGCCAACGAGACAAAGCCGGCACCGGCTACGCCCAGTGCGGCCGCCGCGTTGGCCTTCAGTCCGTCGGCGCTTGTCAGGCCCGCAAAAAACTGGCCGCCGTATTGGATGCCGATGCCATAGAGGAATAGCAGCAAGCCGAGGGTGCCGAGAAGGGCGGGTGGAGCCGCCTTGGGCGCAAACCCCCCAAGCGCCTATCCGACAAAAAGTACGGCCCCGGACCCTAGCGAGACCCCCTTTATATTGAATTCGCCGACAACGTAACCCAATGCGACCGTGAGGAACAAAGTGAACAACGGCTGGGTTTCCAACAGTGACCTGACGGCTTCCATGGCCGGCTCCTTATTATCAGGATTGAAGATCCAGCACGTTGACGCGGCAGCGTACCGCGGACGCTTGGTCGAGAGGGGCGGATGGCCGTCGCACCCAAGCCCGCAATTCCCCGGATTTCAATCACTGTGCCGGTGCACGCACAGTGGATCCGTTGCCTTCGGGTAGTTGATTTCGAACTGCCTTGATGGACATGATGTCCGGTGACGCCCGGATCGCGACGTCGCTTCCATCGAATTCGAGTCCAAAGGGCGACGCGGGAATGGGCGTCTGGCGCGCACCGCACTTTGTAAGCATAGGCATGGCTAAGATCGAATCATTGACGTAGGTCAGCGTATTTGAACGGCACACTGAAGACGCACGGATCCGAACAATCGGAATCATCGCGGGTGACGCTATCTCGAACAGCCTGGAGTGCACGCCAGAAGCAAGAGGAACAAGACCGGGAATGCGGGACTCGGGGAAGTGATGTGTGCGGCAATTGCAGGACGTCCTCTCGATCGACACAGTACCGGGACAGGGTGTCCGTATCCTGATCCGGCTTCCAATTCGAACCGTGAACGCCGGAAGATTGCAGGCTTCCCGGCCTTTTGTTTCTCATGGCGCCGGTTCGGCCCGGCTAACGAATTGCCGGCGGCTTGCCGAAGGGAATTAGAATGCTGGTCCAGAGCATGGCGGTGCGCCTTCCTCCGCGCGGCCCGGACTACCGGGTAGCCGTTGTGCAAGGGCTCGCGCAGCGCTCATCCGCAATTCGGAATTCCATCGTGACCATTCGCAGCTTCCAGGGCAAAGCCCCCAAACTCGGCGACCGCGTGTTCGTCGACCCGAGCGCCGTCGTGATCGGCGACGTAGAGATCGGCGCCGACAGTTCCATCTGGCCGCTGGTCACCATTCGCGGCGATATGCATCGCATTCGCATTGGCGAGCGCACCAGCGTGCAGGACGGCAGTGTGCTGCACATCACGCATGCCGGTCCCTTCAATCCGGATGGTTTCCCGCTCACCATCGGCGACGATGTGACGATCGGCCACAAGGCGCTGCTGCATGGCTGCACCATCGGCAGCCGCATCCTGATCGGCATGGGCACCATCGTGATGGATGGCGCGGTGATCGAGGACGAAGTGATTCTTGGCGCCGGCAGCCTGGTGCCGCCGGGCAAGGTGCTCAAGGGCGGGCATCTGTACGTCGGGAGCCCGGCCAGGGAGGCACGGCCCCTGACGGAAAAGGAACGCGGTTTCTTCCGCTATACGGCGGCCAATTACGTGAAGCTGAAGGACCAGCATGTCGCGGAGTTGCAGGGCGTTTGAGCGAATTGCCAGCGCCGCAGCCGGCTATCACACCCGGCTGCCGGCAGCGTTTCCTGTCAGATCACCTTCCCCGGATTCATCAGCCCCTGCGGATCCAGCGCCTGCTTGATTGCCCGCATCATCGCGAGTTCGACTTTGCTCTTGTAGCGCCGGTTTTCTTCACGCTTGAGCTGGCCGAGCCCGTGCTCGGCCGAGATCGAGCCGCGATGCGCGTGCACGCTGTCATGCACGATCAGGTTGATGGCTTCCGAATTGCCGAGGAAGGCATCGTGGCTCTGCCCGGCGGGAGGCGATACGTTGTAGTGCAGGTTGCCATCGCCAAGGTGGCCGAAGGTGACCATGCGCGCGCCGGGAAAGGCTTGCTGGATCAGGGCGTCGGTAGTGTCGATGAAATCCGCGATGCGCGAGATCGGCACGGCGATGTCGTGCTTGATGTTCTTGCCTTCGTCGACCTGCGCCAGCGGGATATGTTCGCGCAGGTTCCAGAAGTCGCGCGACTGTTGAACGGATTCGGCCACCACCGCGTCTTGTGCCACGCCGGCTTCGAAGGCCGTTTCCATCAGCGCTTCGAAGATGGCGCGCGCATGGTCGTCGCTCTCGTTGTCCGACAGTTCCAGCAGCACGACCTGCGGATGCGGGCGGTCGAACGGATAGCGCAACTGCGGGTAGTGCGTGGTGACCAGCGACAGGCACATCTCCGACATCAGCTCAAAACCCGTCAGCATGGCCCCGGCGCGTTGCTGGGCAATGGCCAGCAGGGCGAGGGCCGCGCGCGGATTGGCCACTGCCGCCAGCGCCGTGACGCGGGCGCGCGGCAGCGGATACAGCTTCATCACGGCGGCGGTAATGATGCCGAGCGTGCCTTCCGCGCCGATGAAGAGGTCGCGCAGGTCGTAGCCGGTGTTGTCCTTGCGCAGGCCGCGCAGGCCGTCCCAGATCTCGCCGGCGGGCGTTACCACTTCCAGCCCCAGGCATAGCTCGCGGGTGTTGCCGTAGCGCAGCACGGCCGTGCCGCCCGCGTTCGTGGAGAGATTGCCGCCAATGGTGCAGCTGCCTTCCGCCGCGAGACTCAGCGGAAACAGCCGGCCATGCTCGCGCGCGGCGTCCTGCAACTGCTGCAGGATCACGCCGGCTTCCACCGTGATGGTGTTGTTGAGCGGGTCTACCTGCCGCACGCGGTTCAGGCGCTGGAGAGAGATCACCACGGACTGCTGTCCCGCTGTCGGCGTGGCGCCCCCGCATAGCCCGGTATTGCCGCCCTGGGGCACCACGGCCAGCTTGTGCGCGTGGCAGGCGTGCACGGCGGCGGCGACTTCCTCGGCCGAGCCTGGCCGCAGCACCGCCAATGCTTCCCCCGTATAGCGCTTGCGCCAGTCGGTCAGGTAGGGAGCCTTGTCGGCGTCTTCGGTCAGCACGTGCTGCTCGCCCAGGGCGGCGCGGCAGAGGGCGAGGAAGGAATCGGGATGCGAGGCGGTCATGGCGGTAGGTCCAGGAGGGCGGCCGCCGTCGTGACGGCCGCGCGGAGTGGATTGCTGCGGGCTTACAGCGCGTTCATCGGCGATGTCATTTGCCGGGCTTGGCCTTGGCCGGTTGCAGCGCCTTGGCGCGGCGCTTGTACGGGCGCAGGTAGAGGATGGTGCCGAAGAAGAACAGCAGCGTCAGCGCGACTTCGACCCACGCCAGCGTGGAGGACGGCGGCCGGTCGCTGGTGGCGCGCACGATGCCTTCCGTGAAGAACAACAGGATCAGCATCGAGGACCACTGCATGGTGTAGCGGTTGCGGGTCAGTACGCCGCGCAGCGGCAGCAGCAGGGGCAGGAACTTGAGGATCAGCCAGGACCCGCCGGGACGCAGCGGCGCCAGGAACCATTCCCAGGCGATGCACAGCAGGATCAGTGCAATCAGGCTGCCGGCGCTCAGCCGGTACAGGCCGGCGCTGTGCAGCGCGCTGTCGGTGGCGTTGGCCGCGGGCGCAACCGCGGGCTTGGGGGCGGCGTTCATGCGTGGCTCCGGCCAGCCAGGCGCAGCGCGGTCTCGGCCAGGCGCTTGCCCATGGCGCGCGCGAGCGCGGCTTCCTCGTCGGACACCGGCGCACTGTTGTCCACGCGCGCGTGATGGCTGGGGCCGTAGGGCGTGCCGCCGCTGGCGGTGGTCATCAGGGCGCTTTCCGAATAAGGCAGGCCCAGCACCAGCATGCCGTGATGCAGCAAGGGCAGCATCATCGACAGCAAGGTGGTTTCCTGGCCGCCATGCAGGCTGCCGGTGGCGGTGAACACGCAGGCGGGCTTGCCGGCAAGGGCGCCCGACAGCCACTGGGCCACGGTGCCATCCAGGAAGTACTTCATCGGCGCGGCCATATTGCCGAAGCGGGTCGGGCTGCCCAGCGCCAGGCCGGCGCATTCCTCCAGATCGCGTAATTCGGCGTAAGGCGGGCCTTCCGCCGGGATATCCGGCGCGGTGGCCTCGCTCACGGTGGAAACCGGCGGCACGGTGCGCAGGCGTGCCTGGGCGCCGGGCACGCTGTCGATGCCGGTGGCGATCAGTTCGGCCAGCTTGCGGGTACTGCCGTGGCGGCTGTAATAGAGGACTAGGAGTTCGGTCATGGACAGGGCTGCGGCGCGCAACAAGGGCGCCGGGGTGGGGCGGTCCCAGGGGGCAGGCCGGATTGGTGCCTTGTGCGGCGCACAGGGCAATGCGCGTATTATAGTTGCGGCCCCGGCGTGCGCCGCGCGTCGCCGCGCCGGGGTACCCCACTGAATCAGCAAGGAGTTTGCCCCAGCATGTTCGCCGCCCGCTTCGTTCGCCTGCGCAGGGAATGGAATCTGCAAAAACTGCGCGCGCTCACGCGCTACGCGCTGCGCCGCGCCGGCGAAGGCCGCTTGCCGCAGGTCGCGGCCAGCCTTACCTTCACTACGGTGCTGGCGGTGGTGCCGGTGTTGACGGTGGCCTTCGCCCTGCTGGCGGCCTTCCCCGTATTCCGCGAGTTTCGCAGCGCGACCGAGTCATTCCTGTTCCAGAACCTGATCCCGGGCAACGTCAGCAATTCCATCACGAGCTACCTTGGCCAGTTCGCGAAGAACGCCAAGGGCCTGACCGCGGTGGGCCTGGGCGGGCTGATGCTGACCTCGGTGCTGACGATGCTGACCGTGGAGGACGCGCTCAACGCAATCTGGCGCGTCAAGCAGCGCCGCCCGCTGGCGCAGCGCATCCTGGTGTTCTGGGCGGTGCTGACGCTGGGCCCCGTGCTGATCGGCGCCAGCCTGTCGATCAGTTCCTACCTGATCTCGGTTTCGGCCGGCTATGTGGGCACCATGCCGTTCGGGCTGGAGCTGGTGGTGAACCTGACGCCGGTGCTGCTGTCGGCGCTCGCCTTCGCCTTTCTCTATACCGCCGTGCCCAACGCCAACGTGGAGTGGCGCGACGCGATTGCCGCCGGGCTGGTGGCGGCGCTTGCCTTCGAGCTGGCCAAACGCGGCTTCGGTTATTTCGTCACCCATATCCCGACCTACACCGCGGTCTATGGCACCTTTGCCGCGCTGCCGATCTTCCTGCTCTGGATTTACCTGAGCTGGCTGGTGACCCTGCTGGGCGCCACCATTGCCGCCAACCTGCCCGTGATCCGGCAAGGCTACTGGCGGCGCCGCACCTTTGCCGGCAGCGAGTTCTTCGACGCGCTGGGCGTGCTCTACCTGCTATACCGGGCACGGGACGAGGTGCCGCGCAGCGTCGGCGAACTCGACCTGGGCCGCAAGCTGCGGGTAGAGGCGGATTACCTGGCGGGCCTGCTGGGCAAGCTCAAGGCCATGCACCTGGTAGGCAGGCTGGCGCAGGAACGCGGCCAGGCCCATTGGGCGCTGCTGTGCGATCCCGGGCAGGTCACGCTGCGCACGCTGCACGACCGGCTGGTGCTGAACCTGCCGCGCCTGCCGCGCACGGCATTGGCGCAGCAGTTGCAAGGCGCCGATGCGCTCAAGCAGGTGCTGGACAACCCGCGACTGGACCAGCCGCTGGATGCGGTGTTCCGCCGGCAGCAACCGGAGGATGGCCCGGCGGTCCAGGAACGCCCAGCCGATTCCGCGCGCCGCACGCTGGAAGTGGTGCCGCCCGGCTGGCATGGCCAGGTCTGAATGCCCCCCTAGAAGGGAATCCTGCCACGCCAGATGTCGGCGTACATGACCCAGTCTCCCATCAGGCTGTAGAGCGGGTGGCGGAAGGTGGCGGGGCGGTTCTTCTCGAAGGCGAAATGGCCGACCCAGGCGAAGGCATATCCCGACACGACGGCCGCTGCCAGCCACCACCAGTTGCCGCTGAGCAGGAGTGCAAGCAGGCACAGCAATGCCACGCTGGAGCCGGCGAAATGCAGGCGGCGGCAGATGGGATTGCGGTGCTCGTTCAGGTAGAAGGGATAGAAGGCGGCGAAATTCTCGAACTCACGGGGGTGGGCCTGGGGCATGGCGGGGGCCTGTGGGGTGTTCGGGGGCTTTTAGTTTAGGTGGGGGGTGACTGTCACTGCAACTGCTTACCGTCAAAGGCAACTGCGGTTTCACCACCCCTGCGGGGCGGCGACCTACTTTCTTGTCTTGCCAAGAAAGTAGGCAAAGAAGGCGCGCCGGATGGGGCGACACCCCCTCGGGCTTCGACGAAAAGAGCGGCCGGGACCCAAACTCGCATCGCCTTAAGGCGATGCTCAGACATGGGTCCCTCTTTTCCGCTCTTTTCGCCGAATCCCGAGGCGCCCCATACGGCCTTGGCACACCTTGACGGCTCGCTTCGCATCGCGCTTGGGTGTTTCCCGCCCCTTGGGGCGGGAAACACGGCTACCACAGTTGGTTGATCTTGCCGCTGGTTGGCTCCCCTCTCCCACTTGTGGGAGAGGGGCCGGGGGAGAGGGCGGGCGCTCGCTACGCCGCCGCAGCCTTCAACCTGCTGCTACCACTTTGCACCACGCCGTCCTCCCGCATCTTGACCCGCAGCGCGTCGAAGAACACCACCGGGTACATCACCTCAAGCGGGCGAGCCTGTCAGGCCGTGACTTCGTCCATCACCGCATCGGTCACTGAACTGATGAACTCGGGCGAGACCTCGGTGCGGTACTGCTCGGCCAGGAACGCCTGGGTCTCGCGCATGGTCATGCCCCGGGCATACATGGCGATGATCTTGTCATCGAAGCCGGTGAAGCGTCGCTCGTGTTTGGGGATCAGGATCGGGGCGAAGGTGCCATCCCGGTCGCGGGGGACCTCAACGCGCAGCGGCCCGTCGTCCGTGAGCACGGCTCTGGCGCTCTTGCCGTTGCGCTGGTTGGCCGTGCCGGCCGGGCGTTCGGCGCCCGGGGCATAGTGATGGCCCAGCTCCGCGTCCAGGGCGCGCTCGATCAGGGCCTTCTTGAACGCCATGGAGGCCTCCACGGCCTCGGTGGTCACGGGGCCTTTTACGAAATGGGCAATCAGGTCCTCGGGAATGGTCGGCAGCCTGTCTAGTCTTCATTTTGCGTGGCATGACATGCTCCTTAGCGACATGTTATGCCCTAAGCACAAAATTCCTGACAGGTCCGGCCGAGACGTTCACCGGCACCGCTGGTGTCCGTGTTCGGAACCATTGACGACTATCGTGCCCCACTTTGCACAAACGGAGCTCGCTAGAACCCGATCGCGAGGCGGGCACACGAGAAGGCACTATCGGACGAATCCGCGACCGATTCGGAATCTTCGCAAACAAAGCTGGATGCGCACTTGATACGCTACTTCCATCCAACTCCATCGCCGATGTCTTGGGGGGGCTCCCTGGCGGACTCTTCAACCCGCTAGTTTCGGCTCAACCGCCTCATGTGCGGGATGGGGCATTTTTTCCAGGGGGCGCGGTAGCCCTTGTCTTCGCGCCATAGACAAGCGATTGCGGGATAACGGAAAGAAGCGACGGGCAGTGCAGCATGGTGATCAGGTCATCAATGAAGCCGCTCTCGAGATGTCGATTGCTCGATGCGATGTTGCTTGTCGGCGCAATCCTCCTTGCCGCCGTCGCGCTTTGGGCGCCATGCCGAGGAACGTCATGATCTGCCGCCGTTCGAATACGAAGGGAAAAGGAGCCCTTGGAGGAGAAACGGTCGGAATATGAACTGAGCCTGTTCAACGAATTGCATTTCTGGAACACAGGAACGCCGAAGTACATGGGAAATGACGGGAACAGTCAGGGGAGAGCAGATTGATTGGCGATGCTCTATGAATGGCTACTAGTTGGTCTATGTCATGTTGCAATTCCTGCCGCCGTCCACGGACATTCGCTATGTGGTCGATAGGCCTAAAGCGGAAAGCCTCGGAAATATGAAGAGATCTATCGTCTAAAACCCACCACCGCGTTCAAGGAGAATATTTATGAACTTGTTTCGCTCGGAAGTTCTTTCGTCAACCAACGATTGGTCTGGGCCTATTGTGCTTCCGAGGCCCTGGTCAAGCTGGGTTATTGTTAGCGTGGGCACATCTATTGGAATGCTGACTCTCGCATACCTAGTGTTTGGCACATACACAAAACATGCGTCGGTGCGCGGTATTCTTCTACCGGCACACGGCGTGATCCGCATCTCATCACAGGCAACAGGGATCATAACCGAAAGAAGAGTCTCGGAAGGCGAGCAAGTGAACAACGGAGACATCCTTTTTGTACTTTCCGACGAGCGCCGAACATCCGATATACAAGGGAGCCTCAAGTTGGCGGATGCTCACGCGCACTTGCTCGAGCAGCGACGCTCAAATCTTCAAGTGGCAATTGACGCAAGCCATCTACTCAATCAGCAAACTCAAGACGGCCTTCGATCGAGGTTAAACGCCCAAGCGGATGAGCTAACTAATCTCCGGCAAGAGATCGAAGTGCACACTCGTCGCGTTGCGTCGGCAGAGAATATATTTCATCGCCAAGTAATTCTCGCGCAAAATAATTTTATTTCCCCGGCAGGCCTGCTTGAGAAAGAAGATCAAGTCGAAACTCTGCGCATTCAGCTTATTTCTGCGCGACGTAAAAGGGCGGAGTTGACGAACAGTATTGCTTCGCTTCGAAGCGAGCTAAGCCAAGTAGCCACGCGCGCGGGAAGCCAAATAGCAGACTTGCGGCGCCAAATGGCTGAGTTACTGCAAGAGAGTGCTGAAGTTCGAACGCGTGACCGACTCGCTATCACGGCCCCACTTGCAGGAACAGTCACGGCCATTACAGCGGAAGTTGGGCAACTCGCCAGCAACCAGCCCATTGCCACGATACTGCCAAGAGGCTCGGCACTGATCGCACAACTTTTCGCGCCATCACGCGTTGTCGGCTTCGTCAAGCCGGGTCAGCGCATGCGATTGAGGTACCAAGCCTATCCATATGAAAAGTTCGGCCAATACTCAGGGACGGTAATCGAAGTCTCCCGCAGCCCGATCTCGCCACTGGATCTGGCATCCAATTTTCCTCCTCTGCGATTGGCAATTGACGAAGGCGTATACCGCATTACTGTAAAGGTTGATGATCAGAGCATACTCGCCGATGGGAAGAATATTCCTCTAATGCCGGGAATGACACTGGACGCCGACATCGAACAGGAGAAAAGAAGGCTATATGAATGGATATTTTTCCCTGTAATAGGAGTTAGCAGGCGGCTATCGTAACTAATAAAAGGCAAGTCAGATGAATTATATGGGTCAAAATCTACGTCGAAAATATTTTTTAATTGTTGTTCATGTGGCTATTATCATGATTCTCGCTTCGGCGTCACTTGCGAGTGCAGATGGCGGTACTTCTTCGTTAGGTGAGCAGCGAAAATTCGAGGAAATAGAAACTTTCAGTCTCGGAATGGTTGGGTTCTATGGGCATGTAAGTAATCAGGAGGAATTATATCGGTCTATTCTAAAAAAGCGTGATTCCGTTTCATTTTTTATACGAATAGTAAATTCTAAAACGGCAACAGTAGAGTCAAAATTGTATGCCGCCTGTGGGCTTCGCGAAAAATCGCCGCTGGCATTCGATGAGGCGAAAATATCGATCATTAAATCTGGAGGGATGGCATCAGTTTTGAGGGCTGACATTTTAAAAAGGGAGGACGTAGCAGAAATAATCGAGTTCATTGATGATCATGGCTGCAAATCCGTTTACAAAAAGGACAAGAGATGAGAGTTATTACAGATGAAGAAATGAAAATGATGGCGGGTGGAATGAATATGTCTGGTGAAGCCGAGTCAAGCAATGTGATTGACCTCCGGGGGCGAAACATGGGGAGCTATATTGACGCAAATGGTGGGTGTTGGGCTCCTGGTACGCCCTCTTCGTCGATGTATCCAAATGGCGCGGATGGCGATGAATGACTGAAATTGAGGGTGGTTTCCCTCGAAACCACACCTTGCTGAGACCGGCTACGCCTGGTGAGCCAATGCCAGCGTAGCCGAAATGGTCGGTTAGTCATAAGGTTATTAGCTTTGGACCCATATTTCGTGGACTAGGAAAGAGGCGAGCCCGTAAAGATATGATATCCGAGACGATTAGTGCATCCAGTTTCTTTGAAGAGAATTTTGAGAGATATCCGGCTTTATTCAAATCTTGCTATACAGGGAAATTTTTCGACTGGCACGATCTTGATGAGTCAATATACTCCAGTCAATCAAGTCCACTTGGGGTGAGAATCCATAATGGAGTGGATTTTATTGACCCGGCGGGGTATAGCAAAAGATGTATTGAGGTGGGGGTAATTAAAATCCAACTTAATAAAGATCTTGTTGAGATGCATCTGGCGGCTGGCTCAACACTTGTGTTCAATCGAATAGAGTCAGTTTCAATTAAAATTAGAAACATTTGTAACGAATTGTCTGATTTTATTGGTGAGGTCGTCATTGCAAACGGTTATGCTGCTTTCGGAAATAGTGGATCTTTTGGTGATCATTGGGATACGCATGATGTTTTTGCCATCCAGCTGATGGGGCGCAAGCGATGGCTGTTGTATTCGCCCACCTTCACACTTCCTTTGCCTGGGCAGACGAGCAAGAACTACAAGCACTGCCGACCGGCGGAGCCAGTGCTTGATGTGGTTCTTGAGCCCGGCGATGTTCTTTACGTTCCACGAGGGTGGTGGCACTCCGCGACCCAATCCACCCAAGATAAGCCGCCAAATAAAATCGCATTTTGCGCCGAGGACACTTGACAGGTGACGAGGTTCGAGCGGCCGCCGCCCTGCTTGCGCTGGCTGTTTAGCGCAAGCAGGGCGGCGGCCAATAGAGGATCATTTCTCGA